>JBKEAL010000061.1:0-5111 GCA_047972195.1 Parachlamydiaceae bacterium | reverse complement strand
GAGAGATGCCGTCGTAGGTGCTTGTGCCGCGCCCGATTTCGTCCAAGATGACAAGTGAGCGGTCGGTGGCGTTGTTTAGAATGGCCGCCGTTTCTGTCATTTCGACCATGAAGGTGGACTGGCCTCGTGAGAGATCGTCGTTTGCTCCAATACGCGTAAAGATCTTATCGACTAATCCGATCTGAGCTCTTTCGGCAGGGACGTAGGAACCGATGTGCGCCATCAGAACAATAAGAGCAGTTTGTCGAATGAAGGTCGATTTTCCGGACATGTTCGGTCCGGTGATCAGCATCATTTTTTCCGATTCTCCGTCCAGGATGCAGGAGTTTGGCGTGAAGGGTTCATGAAGAAGAGTGCTCTCAATGACGGGATGTCTTCCTTCAAGGATGAGCAGGTTTTTTGTGCGATCCATTTTGGGGCGGCAGAAACGGTGCGCTCTCGCTGCCTTTGCGAGGCTTTGCAGGGCATCTAGCTCTCCAACTGCTTTGGCGCTTTCGAGGAGGTCTGTCAAGTGCTCTAAAATAGCGTTTCTGATCTGCTCGAAGAGCTCGACTTCAATGGCGAGGGCCTTTTCTTCTGCATGTAGAATCTTTTCTTCATAAGACTTCAATTCGGGCGTGATGAACCGCTCAGCATTGGTGAGGGTTTGTCTTCTGATGAAGTGGGAGGGAGCCTTATCGGCTTGTCCTTTGCTGATTTCTATATAGAATCCGGAAACACGTGTAAAACCAACCTTAAGCGTTTTGATGCCGGACGACTCTCGGATGGCTGTTTGGTACTGTTCCATCCACTCTTTACTGTCTGTAGATAATTCCCGCAGCTCATCTAGCTCGGCATTGTATCCTGAGCGGATAGTTCCCCCGTCGTTTAGGCGGAAAGGAGGGTCGTCGGAAATGGCATTTTCTAGAAGCTGTTTTAGTTCCGGAAAAGGAGTGATTCTGCCTGCAAGAGATTGGAAAAGTGGCGCTGAACGCAGCTTTAACCACGCATGCACTAGCTCTAAGGGTCCCAAAGACTGCTTTAGAGCCAGTAGATCTTTTGGGGACGCGTATTTGGCGCTGATTTTTATAGCGATCCTTTCCAGATCGCGGAGTGTGAGTTCGAAAGGATCGGTTCCTAGTAGCTCCTGAACGGCATCTTGGCGCGCTTCGATGCTCTCTAGTTCTAACAGGGGATGCAGCACCCATTTTTTTAGGGTGCGCGCACCCATCGCCGTCTCTGTAAAGTCTAAGATTGCCAGAAGAGTTTGTTTCTTATTGCCTCCTACTGATTCAACCAGTTCGAGATTGCGTAAAGTTGATCTATCGAGAGCCATGAAGGCGCGGTTTGAGTAAAGTTCGATTGACTGCAACGACTCTAGTGGATGACGTAAAGTTTCCTGTACGTGGGCGAGAAGAGCTCCTGCACTATTGATGGCAGCCACCATGCCTTTCATTCCAAAACCGTCGAGAGAGTGTACTTTGAACGCTTTGGTAAGATAGCCGCACGCCATCTGATGTTCAAAGCGCCAATCTTCGATCGATTCTACCCTGAACCGGATGTTCTCTTTGACTTGGTCGATCCAGTGTTTATTTCTTTCGTAGCATTTGTTTGAGATGAGCAGTTCGGTGGGGCTGAAGCGGTACAGTTCGTTTTGAATTTCTTCAATGCTTTCTAGCTCAGTGACTTTCAGCTCAGAGGTCGACAGGTCCAGAAACGACAGGCCATACACTTGTCCCACCTGGTTTAGAGAGCAGATGTAGTTATTCGATTTTTCCGAAAGAAGGGTAGAAGAAACAACCGTTCCCGGAGTCAATATCTTCGTGATCTCCCGCTTGACTAGTCCTTTTGATTTTTTGGCATCCTCGATTTGATCTGCTATGGCAACTTTGTGGCCTTTTTGCAAAAGCTTGTCGACGTAAGCATCCAATGTGTGTGCGGGGATGCCGCTCATCGGGACTTGCTGCCGCTGAGTCAGCGTCAAATCGAGCTCTTTTGAGGCGGTCTCGGCGTCTTCATAGAACGCCTCATAGAAATCGCCAAGGCGAAAGAAAAGAAGCGCGTCTTTTGCTTCTTCTTTGCACGCTTTCCACTGCGCCATCATGGGAGAGTTTTTGCTGTCAGGAGTTGTCATAGTGCCATTAGTTATACAACCTTCGAGCTTAGAAAAGCAATTGACAATTTTTTCTTTAAGATGCAGGTTGATATTCACAGGAGAAAAACAATGAAAAAAGCACTTTTTTTGATGACTGTACTGGCTGCTCAGTCTTTGGTTGCAGCAGATACCGTGGCACCTCCAGCAAATGGCCAAAAAGCTCCGGGCGCAATGACAGTTCAAACACCTAAGGACAATGCAAACGGTCCTGTTCAAGACAGATTTACCACGCCAGATGACGGAAGAATTGGAGTGGAAGCTCGTGCTATCTTGATCGAGCAAATAGGTGCTGATCAAGCGAAAGGCGTGATTCTCATTATCGACAAGGGCGATGTTCAATTGAACGGAAACGCACCAAATGAAGAGAAGAAAAGAGCGATCATCGATGCTTTGACAAAGACAAAAGGCGTCAAGAGCGTAAAGAGCAAGCTCGTCACTCCTGCTAGCAATGGCAACGGAGCCGTAAAGAAATAAGCTTTTTATAAAGAGCAGTCGCTAGACTAGTGCTCTGTAAAGAAAGTTTTAAATGGTAATTTTAATTCAAAGCCCCGGGGTTGAACGATCGGAAATTTGCCCGTATAGATGTATACGAGCTAATTTCCGATCGTTCAACCGCGGGAGCTTTCAACTTAAAATTTCTAGCTAAAACTTTATTTACAGAGCACTAGCGACTGCTATATCTCAATAGTTACTTATCAATGCTAGAATACTCGGAGCTTTCTTCCGAAGTTTTTGCCGAAGTAGAGCTTTCTTCCAAAGTTCTTGAGTAAGAAGAGCTATCGCCGACCGGTTCCTCAAAGGATGCTTCCGGTTGATCGTGGCGGTGACGGAATGAGATGATTAAGTCCGGGATGGCTAAGAGAAAGCCTAATGATAGGGTTTCTACCGTCCCTCGAACAATGTGTTTCACTCGGTCGTGATGAAGATTGCTCTCGTCAACTGCGGCATCTTTCAGTCTGAGTATGCCCATGATTGTCCCAATAATGGGAATATAACCTAATACTTTACTCTTATTCATAAATTTTCTGAAAAAACTAGCTTCTACTTTTGCATCCGTTTGAGCTAATTTCGTAACGTTTTTTAGATTAAGGTCTTCAGAATCAATCTCATGAGTCATTCCCATAACATTAACCGAGCATTTATCGCTTCCAGGCTCCTTTACGATCTGTTGAAGTGCATCCATAGCTTTCTGCTGGATCACTTCATCTGTGCCGCTCCTATCTGTTTTATAAAACTTATCGGCATTCCAATTCTTAGTCTCTAAACCAAACGCTGGGGTTCCTTCTAATCTAACCATATAGCACCTCCTTTTTTTATTTAATAATAAAACAATAATTTATTAGTTGTCAAATTTTTTATAATGATAACTAAAGCTGCTGATTTTGATCACAGCGATGGCGCAATGAGATAATCAGATCTGGGATAATGAGAAGAAATCCTAAAGACAGACTTTCTATTGAACCTCTGACAATATGTTTGACTCGTTCAGCCTTCAATGGTTCGCGATCCATTTTTACACCGATTAATCTTGCAATGCCTGAGATAGTGCCAATGATGGGAATATATCCTATGATTTTCCCTATATTAATTAGGTAAATTAAATGAATTGTTGGAATTGTCTTTGGTGCGATCAAAATCAAGATCTAAACCGTATAAAGGAGATTCCTGGAAAAAACTCACCAAATTCTTTTTAGGGTTGATTAGTTGTTGATACCTTTCAAACGAAAGAATGACAAAAGATTGCTTGCCATGTTCAATAATTTGTGGTCCATCTTTAATAGCAAGCTCGACAAGCCTGCTAAAACGGTTTTTTGCTTCTTTCAGTTTCCGGTGTTTAAGAGTCATAAATTCTCTCCAAGAAATTACAGATTGATGATATAGTATTTTCTTTTTTAGAGGGAAAATGAGAGTTGACGAAGTTTGTAAAAATTATTTTTATACGATCTTTGCGCCAGGGAAGGCGTTGGATAGGCAATCTGAAAAGATTAGAGCGCTGGCGATAGTTTCTTTGTTTACGCTGATTATCCCGTTGGGTTTTGCTATTTCTTTAGGAATTGCTGCTGCCCTTAGAGGGCGGGTTCAGCCTGTTGATGAATCGTCTTCGTCTTTCGAGTTGCATCGTCGATCGTTTGTGTTTGATAGCGGAGATTTAAGTCTCTCTATAAGCTATGAACCGATCGTTAGGGATAATGGCGGGGCTTGATACACTTGGTCTCCGACTTTGGCGGTGATTGGAGGGAGCGTGTAGCTGCCCGCTTTTCTTCCCGGGAGTTCGAATTGGTAGATGGAAATAATGAACTTGCCGTCCGGCGAGAACTTCACTTCGTTTAAGAGTTTTACTGAAAGAGGAGTTTCCCCCAATTTAATGCTCTTTTCATCCACTTTCAGGTTGGAGTTGTGAGTGACCATGAGCGTGCCGATGACTGGTGTGTTTTCAGAAAGCGACTCGTAAGGGGATATTTCACTTGTGATCTGGACTGGGTCAGTGTAGATCAACACATTGCCTTCTTCAGCGGCAACTAGAGGTGCGGAGAGAAAGCAAAGGGCAAGAAAGATAGTTTTCATTCTCCCTTCATAACGGAAGAGGGAATAATTTACATTCAATTCTCTTTTTCTTAGGATGCCAATAGCGTAAGGAGGGGGCCGAATGTCCTATTCGATCAACTTAAACACTAGCGTCTGTACAGAAATTGCAAATAGTACTCTGGAGTACTGCTTGCATGGGGCGCCCCTGCCTGGAGTGCTTTTGACGGCATTAGAGTGGGCTCTTTTTATTAAGGGAGGCACTCTTTTGATCAAGGGTGTGTCGCATGGAGTTGTAACGATCAAGCTGCTTGCGTGTGACCAAAGCGATTCCCCAAGAGTGATGGATTATCAAAGTTTGCGCTCTGAAGGCGGTTTTTGGGATGCCGCAGAAGAGCCTTTGCACTACCGGAATCTCCGGATGAGTATTTTGAAGCATCTTTCCTCGACCGTG
>JBKEAL010000282.1:0-6347 GCA_047972195.1 Parachlamydiaceae bacterium | reverse complement strand
GCTCGGAATTTGCAAGTTAACTAATTATGCTGATGCCTGGGATATATTTGGTCCAGAAGCACGAGAAAAGGTATGAATTGTTTGTCAAAAAAACTTATGCGTAAAAGTATGTCTGCGTCTCTGCGTTGAAAAAATCCGAGCTTAGAGTTAAGAGAGCCTGTGCGGTGAATTAATTCTCCGCAGGGCTTTCGTACATGTCGATGGCGAAAATGCCAGTCGCTAACATCTCCTGATCTACCTTTTTCTGGAGAATGTCAGCGGGTTTGAGGCCGAGTATTTCTGTGTTTAGGCAGCAGCCAAAGGTTCTTCCTGCAATGCCTTTAAAGTGAGCAAATAAGTGAGGGCCTTTGCAGGAAAGGACCAGTTCTTTAGCTCCCGGGATATCTATGGATAGGAATCCCCCGATCTCTAGGATAGAGTCTGTAGGCGTGATTTCAGTTTCTGTGTTCCAAGCGAAGTCGCTTATTTCGTCCAGGGTTTGTGCTGCCACGTTGAAAACAAAGGTGCGGCATTCTTCGGTGGATTCAGCCCATTCAGTAATCTGGGCTTTTAACTCCGCCGCCGCCTTTTCATCTGCAAGTGTATATTTTATGTGAGGGTAATGAGTGGGGAGGTTTCCTGGAAGAACGGGTTGTTCAGGGGTGCCTTGTTTCTCTTCATATTGATTCCACTCAATTAAGTTGACTAAGCGTTCATGGTTCATGTTGCCTTGAAGCCGGTTGTCTTGTGAAAGAGTGAGTGTAAAAGGTGCGCCGTTGCACTTTAAGAGCAGCGCTTCGCCTAACTTTAAGTCTCTGATGAGTGATCCTGGTAAGTAGATGCCGGCCTCGTAGGCGCACTCTTGCTGCGTCGGCCTTTCTCCGATCCAAGTGGAGACAAAGACAAGATAATCACCCGGCCTCACGCGGATAGGCGATCCATCTTCCATTTGATAGGTCGTTTCGTGGCCTTCAAAAAGATAGGGCGCTCTTTTTTTTACAAACTCTAAGTCGGAGCCAATAACGAAGGCCGTCTGCGATCGGTCATATTTAATGCAAAATTTGCTTGGTAAGAGGGCAATTGAAGGTTCTTCCCAGGAAGTCAAGTGGGTGGATCCGGTAGCTGAAATTGAAGAGGAAGATGATGAAGATGAGATGCTGGAGCTAGATCTAGCCGTCTTGCTTGCTGTTCTTTCTAGAGAATCGCCGTTTTCTTGAGGATTTAGAGGTTTGGCTGTGAAGCTTTTGGTCAAGACCCTAAAGAGCGCAATGCTGCCTACGCCGAAAAGAAGCGGGATGGAAATCGCTGTAATGATGACAGTGAGCGCCATTTGCCAGCCTTTCAGGTGTTTAAAATCCTTTACGGCATTGTGTTCAATGGATTTGGGATTGAAGTATGAGCCAAATTCTCTGATTTTCATAACTGCCTCTTTTTTTTAGAATGGTTGTACTAAATTTCAATTTATATTTCAATTATTAAAAACTTAGCTACCCAACATCAACAAAATATCTTGATATCGCTTAATAGCATTGGCTCTTCGAAGATTCGTTTTAGCAAATTGAAGGGCATTGGAGGCAATCGTATTACATTCTTTGGGATGCTGTTTTGCCCACTCTATTTTTTCGATTAGATCACTTAAGTCTTCCTTGATGGGAATATAGTGAACGAGCGGCGCCATTTGGAAAAACCAATATTCATGCCAGGGGCGATCTTGATAGAAAACAGGTCGGTTGCTGTGAAACAGTATTTTTGCTCTGCCTGAATAACCAAAACCTTGAAGATCAATAAGGTATTTGTAATTACAGTGATCGGGCAGTGATATGAAGGCATTAGCCTCATCCATTTTTCGCTTTAACAGCTTGCGACTTTGCCTTTTCGATCAGGGCGAGCTGTTCTTTGAGATCTTCGCGGTAGGGAAACTGTTTCAGCAGATCGCGGGTGAGCAGTAGCGCTTGCTGGTAGTTCTTTTGCTTGAAGTAGAGGGCGGCGTAGTAGGATTTCGCTTCAGAGGATTGATCGAGGATCGATTGGTAGAGCGCTTGTGCCTCTTCAGTTTTACCTCGGTTCAGCTGAATTTTTGCCAGGCGTTCTTTGCCCTCAAGTGAATTTGTAAATGGATCATTCGCTGTGACTGCGGCATAGGCTGCGTTCCAATCTTTGTTGGAAACCAGATAGTCAGTTAATGTCTTGGCTGCTTTTACTCCAACGTCGTTGGTTTTGGAAGCGAGTGCTCTCAAGATGGCGATGCCTTTTTCTTTGTGATGCGCTTTCAGTTCGAGAGTGCCTATCAGAAGGCTTAGTTGAGGGGTTTCCGATTGCGCATAGGCAAACTGTAGGGCGGCTTCAGGGCCGCGGTTCTCGTTTAGGGCTTGCGTTAAGGAGAACGCGACCCATTTGGGAAATTCGGCGGGTAAGCTAGTCAGTTTATGTTCGCGGATGGCAGCTTCGTTCCAGCCTGCTGCTAATAGAACAGCTGTGAACGCTTCATCACTTACTAATAGTTTTTCCAGCTCTTTGCTATAGGGTGTGGAGTGGAGCTGCGTAAAGAGAGGGTGCGGCTTTTGTTCGGTAGGTTTTTGCGCATAAATCGGGGCAGAGGGTGTTCTTAAGCGGAAGGCGAGCGTTTGTTTCAGCCCTTCGTAGAGCTGTGGATGAAGGGCAGCCATCTCTGGATGCGCTTCGAGAAGGTGTAAGCTATCTTTTTCGTGGCCGATGTTTAAGTCATTGAGAAGTTTCAGCCATAGAGCTTTTGTCGTTTGGTTGGCCAAGTGGTCGATCGCAGGCTGCTGGGCAGCTAGGATATAGTTCCAGTAATTGTCCCTGCCTACTGTCAAAAGGTAGCGTAAAAGTGGCGTGAACTGGTCTTCAGGTATTGGACGGTTATCAAAGTGGGTAGGAAAAGGTTTGTACGCCTTATCTAGAAATAGTGCCGAGAGCCAGATTTTTCCTGAGCTTGGAGGAAGATAGAAGGATTGCAGCGCATTATAGGCTTGCTGCCACTGTCCCTTTTCAATATAGCCATCGATGAGCTCTTCGCGATAAAATGGCGTTTCCGGGCTAAGCCTTAAGGCTTGCTCGATCTCTTTTTGCGCGAGTTCTTCATGGCCGCTATTTTGAAGGAGTTTGGCGCGGTAGTAATGCAAGTCGCTATTTTGAGGGGAGTTTTTAAGAGCTTCCGTTAATTTGTCGAAGGCGTATTTTGGGTGCTCGTTTTCCGCAAGCAAGGCGAGTCTAAGGAGTCTTTCTGTTTCCTGTGCCCCCTGCAGTCTAAGCGACTCTAAAAGAGTGCGTGCCTTGTCTGACTGGCCTTGAAGAGCCAATGCATCCGCTGTCAATAGATCCCATTGCGGCGACGACTTAGGCTGGGATTTAAAATCGCTTTTGATTTTATCGAAGGAGAGAAAATCGTCTTTTTGAAGGTAATAGGCGGCGATTTTTAGGCCAAGTGATTCTCTATTTGTAAATAGGGAAGGGTCGAGATTATACAATTCAACCAAGAGCTTTTGGTTTTCCATCCCTTCAGCTGATTTTAGGGTGAGTTCAAGCCAGCGCGCTCTTTCTTCTGCCGTTTGCGAGGTATCCGGCGTGTTGTTTTTCAGCAAGTTTAATGCGTTTTGCGGATGTTTGCGATAGATTAAACTTTCTGCAATTTGCAGTTTTTGTTGAAAAAGCTCCTGTTGTTCTGCGTCTTGCTGCTGTTTGCTCTCTTGGCGTTCAGCATAGGACCAAAACGTAAAGCTTCCTAAGGCGATGGCTGCAAGCAGCGCTGCGATCTGGCTTTGACTTTTTTTCACCCGTTATCTCTTTGATACAGTTTTTGCGGTCTGTTGTTTCCTTTGTCGTATTGGTAATAGTAGTACTGATTGCCGTCGTCCGGATTGTTTCTGTTCTGTTCGCGGTCGTAGAGATTGTATTCGTTGCTGTTTTTTGAACCGCGATCGGCGACATCACCTTCCTCTTCATCGTCATTGTCTTCATCTTCGTCATCGTCTCCATCGTCCATATCATCGGAGTCGTGCTGCGATTCGACGGTCTGCTTGTTCGGAAGCTGTTTTTCAGGCTGCCCTGCAGCCATCAAGACGGAGGATGCTAGGAAGAGGTAGGCCAGGAATGTCAGGAACGGCATTGGTTTCTCCTTTAAAGTGGAATCGACCCAGTTCTAAAGGATTATACATTTTTTTTCAATGCGATTGCATGGCCTTTTCTGCTTTTCGCTGCTCTTGGCCTAAACGGCCTAAGTTGTAGCCTTGGAAATCGACGAATTTGAAGAAGCGTTCAAATTGTGGGTACACTCTGGACACTTCTTGAGCCATCGCTTGTGCGACAAATCGGTAATTGGGGTGGCCTGCAGGGCTGGAACGCAGTTCACACAGCCACTGGAGCGCACGTAGATTGACGTGGAAATACCAGCGGATATTGTATGCCATCGGGACGAGGTATTGCGCCTCTTCAGGAAGCTCTACAGATATTTTGTCGTAGGCTTCCTTAGCCATGTTCATCGCATTGCGGTATTCAGCTTCCATGGGTGTACCAAGGATCTCTTGCGGGATGAAGTATCCATAATCGCAATTTAGCAATTGCCTTTCTTGCGTGAGGATACGGTGCCTTTGCAGATCGCGGTAAACACCGAAATCAGCGAGGACTTCAAACGTAAACCAGGCGTGTTCCAATGCGCGGGGAGACTTGTGCCTACGTGTTTCTCTTGAAGCACATCCCGCTTCGAGGATTTTTTGCACCTCTTCATCTTGAAGATCTGCACAGTACTCCTCGAGCTCTTCCAGGCCAGCGCGCACATGAGGGAACAGGAGCGCTGCACACACTTTGCGGTCGGCATTTTGGCTATAATCGACCAGATGCACTTGAGCGCCTTCTGTCGGTTTGGCAGTGATGCCATTGTGATCGAGAGCTACATTTTTCAGATCGAGGAGCATCTTTTCCTGGAAATCTGCGAAGAGTTGATGCGTTTTATGGGAAGGATTCGCCCTGCGGATGAAGGAAGGGATCACTTTGGCGAGCTCTTCGTAGGTTCGCTTTCCAATCTCCTGCATTTCAGCCAAGTGAGAGCACTCTAGTTTGTGGATCAGCTGCTCAAAAAATCTTCCGTTGCCGAAGACGCCCATATTGGTCAATGTGCCTGCCGGCAACAGTCCGCGGATGCAGTCGAGCACCTTAGCTCTTGTGGCTGCCGCATAAGCGCCTTGAGAGATGGCAGGGTCTTTAGGGAATTGCGTTTCAAACTGCTCTGTCAAAGGACCGATCAGGCGGCTGTACACTTCAAAAAGGTGGTTGCACGTGTCGAGGTAGGTGTCTCTGAATGCGGAAGTCATCAGAATCGGTTCGCGGTAAAAGAGGTACTCCCCTTTGACTTTCTGGTCGAAGTAGATGTATCGGGTCGATTTTTCTAGCGGACTGCCTCCAAGACGGCAATCTTCGAGGATTTTGGCGCCGAGCATGGAGATGTTTTCGATGGCGAGGTGGGCGCCGCCCAATTCACCAATGGAGTCATCTCCATAGCCATCGAGGATGCGGTCGTAGAAGTTTTGCGCTTTCTGGATCGATAACGCCTGGTCCTTGGAAGTGTCAGCGCTTCCCTGAACGTTTCCGACGATGGCATCGAAAGCGGCTTCGTCGTTATTCGAAATGAATTCTTTGAGAAGGAGGCTGCGGAGGCCAAGCGTCGAGCGAGAATACCTTGAGAAAAGAGCACCTTTGATCACTTCGGGGAGGTTTTTCAAAGCAAAAACCTGGCCGCTTGTGTTCGTGACAAATCGCTCCAGCGTCTTTTTTTGCTGGTCGGTAAATTCTTCGTAATCTTCTGAAAACATAATTCCTCGAATGCAACCCGTTGCTAATAGAGTGCCATATTACAGATCTGAAGTTCAAGAAAAATAGGGATCTGATTATAATCGCTTTTTAAATGAATCAGTCTGAACTTGTTAGATGGAATAAAAAAGGTTTGATCCCCGGCCCTGGGGAAAACGAGGTCGATTTTCTTCGGCGCGTCGCTTTTTGCGAAGGTTTAAAGGATCAATTAAACGGGGACGCTCTTCCCGCTGACAGATTGGATGGCAGTCAAGCTTTCTTAGAGGGAGCGTTAACTGTCACAGAACATCTATATGATATTCGGCCTGATTGGGTGCCGCTCTTTTTTTCCAATTGGAAACTTTTACCCTGGCATGGCGGATCGGCGTGGATTTTTCAGTTAGAAAAAGAGGGGCCGCTTGGGGCGGTTTTGCAGTTGCGCAAAGCGTTTTATCATCAAGAGCGCTATTTAGGGCTTTATCAGAGAGATGAACTGATTGGGCATGAGATGGCTCATGCGGCAAGAATGGCCTTCGAAGAAAAAAAATATGAAGAAATTTTTGCTT
>JBKEAL010000181.1:0-6180 GCA_047972195.1 Parachlamydiaceae bacterium | reverse complement strand
GCGTTGAAGGCTTGATCCACATCTCCGATTTGAGCTGGATCAAAAAGGTATCGCACCCTTCTGAGATCTTCAAGAAAGGCGACCAAGTTGAAGCTGTTGTTCTCTCCGTAGATAGAGACAGTAAAAAGATCACGCTTGGCGTAAAACAACTCGCAAGCAACCCATGGGATTCCATCGTTGAGACGATCCCTGTGGACTCGCTCGTGACAGGAAAAGTGACTAAAATCACAGCTTTCGGCGCATTCGTCGAACTGGAAGAGAGCGGTCTGGAAGGATTGATCCACGTCACTGAGCTGTCCGACCAGCCTTTCGGAAAAGTGGAAGACGTTGTTTCTAAAGGCGACACCGTAACTGCTAAAGTGATTAAACTAGACCCTGAACACAAGAAAATCGCTCTGTCGATCAAAGAATACCTGATCGATAAGAACAAGGAAAATCGCGACGACATCGTCACGACGCCTACAAAGAAAAAGAAAGGGTAAATAATAGATAAGCACCTCCGGGCTTTTTTGGTCCGGAGGCAGCTTTAGATTACTAATTTACAGAACAAAAGGGCAGTTGAACTCATGAACAAAGATCTCATAGCAATCTTCGATTATCTCGAGCGGGAAAAAGGCATTAAAAGGGAAGTTGTGATCTCTGCGATCGAAGAATCCCTCCAAGCGGCTGCCAAGAAAAGCATTCAAGGCGCATCCAACGTCACCGTTACTATCAATTCCAAATCCGGCAACATCGATGTATATTGTGAAAAAGAGATCGTAGATGATGTAGAAGTTGCCGCCCAAGAAATTTCATTAGCTGATGCACGAGCCATCGACCCAGACGCAGAACTCGGCCAGTTCATCGACATCCTCGCTACACCAAAAGACTTCGGGCGCATCGCTGCACAAAAAGCGCGCCAGATCATTGCACAAAAACTGCGCGGCGCAGAACGCGACGTGATTTACGAAGAGTACCGCCACCGCATCAACGAGTTGATCTCCGGAACCGTAAAACGCTTTGTGCGCGGCGCCAACATGATCATCGACTTAGGAAAAGTGGAAGCGTTGATGCCCATGAAAGAGTACCCAAAAACTGAAAAATACCACGTCGGGGAAAAAGTATTGGCCCTCCTTTACCAAGTACACGACACAGAGAACGGCGGAGCTGAAGTGATCCTTTCCAGAAGCGCTCCGGAATTTGTGCGCCAACTCATGGTTCAGGAAGTGCCTGAAATCTCCGATGGTACTATCGTGATCGAAAAGATCGTCCGAGATGCCGGCTACCGAACAAAACTCGCCGTCCGTTCCCTCGATCTCAAAGTGGATCCAGTTGGCGCTTGCGTCGGAATGCGCGGAATGCGCGTAAAGAACGTCATGAGAGAGCTATTGAACGAAAAAATCGACATCATTCCTTTCTCCAATGACGCTGTCGAGCTATTGCAAAACGCTCTTTCCCCGATCGAAATCCGCAAAATTAGCGTCAACTCAGAAGACCAAGTCATTTCTATCGTCGTCGACGACGAAGATTTTGCAGCGGTTCTTGGCAAGCGCGGCATGAATGCGCGCCTGAACGGCCAGCTGATTGGCTACGACCTCGAAGTGCAAAAAATGACCGAGTACAACAAAGCGATGGCGGTTCAAAGGGCAGAACTTGCTTCTTCCGAAGACCCAACGCTCGACGAACAACTCACCTCCATTGACGGCATCAATCCTCTTCTCTTTGAGCAGCTGATTGAAAACCTCGTGGCCGAAGGCCTTGGCACACCACGCGCCTTATTAATGACTACCGTAGACAAGCTCGCTTCCATCCCCGGAATCAGTAAAGAGCTTGCAGAAAAGATCCTGGAGCAAATCCGTAAGCAAAGGATGTAAGCAAATTGACTAAAAATATAAAACTGAACATCAAGAACACGCAAATCGCCAAAGCTGTCAACTTAGACTCCATCAAGGAAAAGTTGGCAAAGAAAAAGGCTCCTGAAGAGGAAAAGCCTGTTAAAGCACAGCCGCAGGCAAAAGTTGCGCCTCCTGTAGAAGAGAAAAAAGAAGAACAGCCGAAAATCAAAGCGCGTTCCCGCTCAGCCTTCGCAGAACCGCACGCTCCACATGCAGTAGAACACACGCCGGCTCCAGTTGAAAAAATGGAAATCAGGCAGGAAGTTGAAGAACCGGCAGCGATCGAGCGTGAACCTGCAGAAACTGAAGCTGCACTTGCCTCTCCAGAGGCATTGAGAGCCAAGCTGTTTAAAGAAGAGATCAAAGAAGCAGAAGAATCCTACAAGCCTGAACCTCTTCCTGAAAAACGTCCCTTTACCCCTGTAACGCGGTCTGCACCTCGATCTGACTTTAGACCTCCTAACAGCAAACAGCAGCCCCCTGCGAGAGATCTGCCGCCGCCAAGGGAAAAACTAGGACCTACAGGACGCCATGTCAAAGACTTGATTCCACCAAGACCTGCTCCACAAGCGCGTCCGCAAGGAAGAAGAGGTCCTGAAAATGGCCCTAGACCCACAACGCCTGGCAGGCATGGGCCTTATTCCCGTCCTCCAATGTCTCCAAGGCCACCCCAAGCGCCAGCGACGCCTAAAACTGATACTCAGCAACAGGTAGATAGCCGTAAAACCGGTAGTCCAAATAAACCGGGACCAAAAATCAAAGAATTTAGAGATCTGAAGCCTGCTAAAAAAGGCGACGGAGCAAGAGGCTTTGATGGAAGAGATCGCCAAGGGTTGAGATCTGACGATGAAAGCACGGGTTGGAGAAAACGAAGAGCAAAATCGCATAAACAGATTAACGAAGAGATCACTGTCCGCCCTACTTCCTTGAAAGTGCGCGTGCCGATCTCTATTAAAGACCTCGCTGAGAAAATGAAGCTCAAAGCTTCTCAGCTGATCTCCAAGTTGTTCCTGCAAGGCCTTGTAGTCACATTGAACGACTTACTGGATGACGAAACAACGATCCAACTTCTCGGCCACGAATTCGGCTGCGAAATTGCACTGGATACGTCTGAGGAAGAGAGAATCCGCGTCACAGACAAAACCATCCGCGAAGAGATCCAATCTACTGAAGCTGATCAATTGACCTTGAGACCTCCTGTGGTTGCCTTCATGGGCCACGTTGACCACGGCAAAACCAGCTTGATCGACGCTATCCGCAGCTCAAACCGCGTTTCAGGTGAAGCAGGCGCCATCACCCAGCACATTGGAGCCTTTAAGTGCCATACACCTGTGGGCGACATTGCGATCTTGGATACTCCCGGCCACGAAGCGTTCTCTTCAATGCGGGCACGCGGAGCAGATGTTACAGACATCGTGGTTCTTGTTGTAGCCGGTGATGAAGGCATTAAACAGCAGACAGTCGAGGCGATCCAGCACGCAAAAGCGGCGAACGTCACGATCCTCGTTGCGATCAACAAATCCGACAAACCAAACTTCAATCCGGAAAACGTCTACCGACAACTGGCAGAACAAGACCTGCTTCCAGAAGCTTGGGGAGGTACAATCCTCACGTTGAACTGCTCTGCAGTGACTAAGCAAGGCATTCCGGAACTGCTGGAATCGCTCGCGCTTCAAGCTGAAGTTCTGGAGTTGAAGGCCAATCCTGAAACGCGTGCACGCGGCACCGTCATCGAATCGGAAATGCACAAAGGCATGGGTTCCGTAGCGACGATTTTAGTCCAGAACGGCACCCTAAACGTCGGCGATCCCCTCGTTTTCGGTTCCCACTTCGGTCGCGTGAAAACGATGCGAGACGAATTTGGCAAGCTACTGAAATCTGCCGGACCATCGACTCCTGTTTCTATTACAGGTCTTTCCGGACTTCCGCAAGCAGGTGAAGAGTTTATCGTCGTTAAGAGCGAAAAAGAAGCCAAGGAGATTTCCGAAGCAAGAGCACATGGCATTAGGCAATCTTCTATGCCAACGAAAAAGAAAGTCTCCATGGACAATCTTTTGCAGCAAGCTTCAGCACCTGTCAAAAAAGTGCTCCATGTCGTCCTCCGTGCCGACGTGCAAGGCTCTCTGGAAGCACTCAAGAACGCTCTTCTCAAGATCGAATCAGAAAAAGTGGAACTCAACGTCATCAACTCAGCAGTTGGAGAAATTACAGAATCCGACGTGCAGTTGGCCGGTGCTTCCAAAGCGGTGATTCTGGGCTTCCATACTGCCGTCGAAGGACATGCAGACCAGCTGGTGAAAGAGCTCGGCGTAACAGTTCGACTCCACGACATCATCTACCACGCGATCGACGATGCAAAGCTTCTCATGAAGAACACGCTCGATAAAATTGCGCAGGAGACGGAAAAAGGCAAAGCCCTGGTCAAAGCGATCTTCAAATCTTCGCACCACGGCATTATTGCTGGTTGCCAAGTGACTGAAGGCGTAATCACTAGAGGTTCCAACGTGCGCATTCTCCGAGGCAAAGAGATCGTCTGGAAAGGCGGCATCTCCTCCCTCAAACGCGTCAAAGAAGACGTAAAAGAAGTGCAAAAGGGATTGGAATGCGGTATCGTGCTTTCAAACTTCAATGAAGTGCTGGAAGGCGATATTTTAGAGGCATTTGAAATCACCTACCTCACTCAGGAGCTATAGTGGCAGTTAAAAGAACAGACCGATTGAATTCCTTGCTTAAGGAAGTACTTTCCGATGTGATCAAACGCGACGTGAGAAACCCTCACGTCAACGAGCTCATGACTGTCACGCGAGTGGAGATCACTAAAGATCTCCACTACGCTAAAGTTTACGTCAGCATCATTGGCTCCCCTACAGAAAAGCAGGAGACAATTGGTGCCTTAAACTCCGCTAAAGGCTTTATTGCAGTTCAAGCATCCAAAAAGGTCGTTCTTCGCTATTTCCCCAACCTAACCTTTATTCTGGACGACAGCGTCGACAAGCAGATCCGCATCGAAAGCCTTTTGACCAAAATCTCTGAAGAAAGAAAAAATAGACACACGACTGAAACAGACGATGCAGAACCTCAAAACACCCCATGAAGGGATTTTCCTGATCGATAAGCCGAAAGGAAAGACCTCATTCAGCCTGGTTTCCCTACTTCGAAAACTGCTTAACGTGAAAACCATCGGCCATGCAGGAACACTCGATCCGATGGCCACAGGCGTTATGGTTCTTCTCGTCGGCAAAAAGTTCACCGACCAGTCTCAATCACTATCCTGACAAGATAAAGCTTATATCGCCGAAGTCACGCTGGGTGTATCTACAGACAGTTACGATGCAGAAGGAGAAACTACAAAGGAATCTACCCACACTCCCTCCTTAGAAGAGGTAAAAAAAGCGCTGGAATCCTTCCAGGGTTCGATCCAACAGACGCCCCCCATGTTCTCCGCAAAAAAGATCAATGGTAAAAAGCTCTACGATTTAGCCCGCAAAGGCCAGGAAGTGGAAAGAGCGCCCTGCTCCATCACACTAAAGACAACTTTACTTGAATACAGCTACCCGATCCTCCGCCTCAACATCGAGTGCAGTAAGGGAACCTATGTGAGAAGCATTGCCCATGACTTGGGCGAACAATTGGGATGCGGAGCCCACCTCAGCGGCTTGATCCGCACCAAAAGCGGACCCTTCCTACTGGAAAACTGCCTCCCTGGCCAGAAACTTTTCGAAGCCTCCTTAGAGGAGGCCCGAAAATTAATTTCCGGTGAATCTAGCGCGAGCTAACCGAAGATTTTCCGCTACATCCTTAGTGGGGTCGCCCAAAAAGATCCCCGTTGGGCCTCCTTCAGGCTTCAGTTCATAATAGCGCAATCCGAGTGCGGCATAATCCTCACCCGGCATGATAATGTCCTCAGGACGCACACTAGAGTATTCCTTGAGTAAACCTACTGCTTCCCCGCGTACCAGTCTTCGCACTTTATCCAGCAAAATTCTTTCACATTCAGCATTCGGTTTTTTGAATAAGTCCTTTCCAACCATAGTTCTACCCAATTCAGAGCTTGGGCCCGTCCAACCATTCTCTTCCTTACATAAACAGTCTACAAAAGCCGACCATCCACTGGGATCTTTTTTAAAATAATAAAATACCAAGAAAGGAGTGCCAGAACTATCATAATAGCGTGTGATGGGGGCAGGAGGAACTTGCTCACCTGCAAAGCGGGGACCCGTCGTGCCACTCCAATCAGCAAAGATAGGCATCTGCTTCACAGCGTCAATTCCACCAAGTGCCTCAACCATTTGAGGTGTAAATTCAT
>JBKEAL010000272.1:0-1123 GCA_047972195.1 Parachlamydiaceae bacterium | reverse complement strand
TTAACAGAAGGTATTTCTATTCTTACAGGTTTCTGCTTCTCAAAATAGTTGGGTATCTTTTGTTCAGAACCTCCTTTATGCGGATATTCAATATAGCCTTCGGCAGGTGGAGGTAGTTTTTGTTCACATTCTCTGGAACATAAGTTTACTAATAGGGGCAAATCGTCTGTACCAACCCGTAGAGTAATCCACAACTGATTCGTTTCATCATAAGCCATTTCCTTCTTACAAACACTACATTTGACTGTTTCACTATGATATCTCACAGGATTATGTACAAGACGAGGAAAGGGTTTTCGGTTTTTGAAATTACCATACAATGCCCTTGTACTTACCCGGCTGTCTTTAAGATTTTTACAGTGTACAATTTCATAAGGGAACCACATCAAATCATATGAAGTATAAGGGTCAAAATATTCGAGTGATTCCATTTCTCCTATTTCAGGCGGGAGATAGGCTAGTTTACTTCCATATAACCAGATTTTCTTTACTTTTTTCAACTTAGCAATAGATTCCGGTAAGGTATATATATGAAAAAACATTTCTTTACCTAAGGCCTCTAATGGAGAGAATTCTTCGCCTCCGCTTTCTGCCAATTGGTCTATATATTCACAGAGCTTTTTCCATGCTTGGGAGTCACGGTCTTGCCTGTCTTGTTTTATTTTGGTGATATTCATAGTTTTTCCCTAATCAAAATCGAAATACAAACGGTATTTATTACAATGCAGACATTGAAACAAATAGCCCTGACATGATCCGTTATTCTGAAGATATTTTGGCAAGTCTTCTACTTTCATACGAAGATTGGCACAATCTCCTTCAAGATCGGCAAACAGATCTAGTTTATCCTCTATTTCCTGCCAGCCTACATAACCGACAAAAGCGCAGAGGTCTTCACAATGCCCCAACCAATGTTCCTGTTGCCAGCCCATATATCCAGGAGTGCATTCGGTCAATTCACGAATAGCCTCTTTTGTATAATTTATTGTGTTTTTATCTCCTGGGGCTACTGCAATACCTTCTATACTTGAATAATCCTGAAAATCACCTTCAAATTTCTTTGCTGCCTCTCCAGATGAAATACACCAGGGGCAGAAAGCCTCGATATCTTCCACACTAAAAA
>JBKEAL010000124.1:0-1976 GCA_047972195.1 Parachlamydiaceae bacterium | reverse complement strand
TCGATGCAACTCAGATGTATCTGAGTGAGATTGGTTTCTCACCACTGTTAACCGCCGAAGAAGAAGTACTCTACGCTCGCCGTGCTCTGCGTGGCGATGAAGCTGCGCGCAAACGCATGATCGAGAGTAACTTACGTCTGGTGGTCAAGATTTCCCGCCGTTATAGTAATCGTGGCCTGGCACTGCTTGACCTGATTGAAGAGGGTAACCTCGGCCTGATTCGTGCGGTAGAGAAATTCGACCCAGAACGCGGTTTCCGTTTTTCGACTTACGCCACCTGGTGGATTCGTCAGACCATTGAACGTGCTCTGATGAACCAAACCCGCACCATTCGTTTACCGATTCATGTGGTGAAAGAGCTGAATATTTACCTGCGTACTGCACGTGAACTGTCTCAGAAACTGGACCACGAACCAACCGCAGAAGAAATAGCGGTTGAACTGGATAAGCCAGTGGATGATGTCAGCAAAATGCTGCGCCTGAATGAGCGCATCAGCTCTGTGGACACTCCGATTGGCGGTGACGGTGATAAGGCGTTGCTGGATATCATTCCGGACATCAACAACTCTGATCCTGAAGTCTCCACGCAAGATGACGACATTCGTGATTCGTTGGTGGCTTGGCTGGATGAGCTCAATCCGAAACAGAAAGAAGTGCTGGCACGCCGTTTTGGCTTGTTGGGCTATGAACCTTCTACGCTGGAAGAAGTCGGCCGCGAGATTAATCTGACTCGTGAACGTGTACGCCAAATTCAGGTTGAAGGTCTGCGCCGTCTGAGAGAGATCCTGATGAAACAAGGCCTGAATATGGAATCGCTGTTCAACGTGGAAAACGATTAAACACAGCAGACTAATTGAAATGAAAAGGCACTCATTGAGTGCCTTTTTTGATCACTGTAGGAAGAGGGCTAGAGCATCTTTTTCAGACGATAGAGTGCCTCAAGTGCCTGGCGCGGGGTCAGATCATCGGGATCAATCTCGGCTAGTGTCTGTTCGACTTCGCTTGGCTCTGGGATAAGGCTTAGTTGATTAGCAATATCGACCGTGCTTGGTTTATGACTGGGCTGCTGAAGACTGAGCTGTTCGAGCTGGGTCAGTTTGGCTCGGGCATTTTTGATGACCGCTTTAGGTACACCTGCCAAACCTGCCACCGCCAAACCATACGACTTACTCGCTGCGCCTTCTTGTACGGCATGCATAAAGGCAATGCTGTCGCCGTGCTCCACCGCATCAAGGTGAACGTTGGCGAGATGTGGCAGTGAATTCGGTAACTCCGTCAGTTCAAAATAGTGCGTGGCAAACAGAGTCATTGCCCCAATTTCCTTGGCCAGCCATTCCGCACTTGCCCAGGCCAGTGACAGGCCATCGTAAGTACTGGTGCCGCGGCCGATTTCATCCATTAAGACTAGGCTACGTTCGGTGGCGTTGTGAAGAATATTGGCGGTTTCTGTCATTTCCACCATGAAGGTTGAACGGCCCGATGCCAAATCATCAGAAGCACCGATACGAGTGAAGATGCGATCGAGCGAACCAATGTGCGCCGCTTCGGCTGGCACGTAAGAACCAATGTGAGCCAACAGCGCAATCAACGCCGTCTGACGCATGTAAGTCGATTTACCACCCATGTTCGGGCCGGTGATGATCAGCATCTTACGTTGCGGATTCAGTTCAATCGGGTTAGCAATAAATGGTTCATCCATCACTTGCTCGACCACCGGGTGACGACCGGCTTGAATGCGAATCCCCGGTTCATTGCTGAGTGTTGGGCGGCAGTAATCTAGGCTTTCTGCGCGCTCTGCCAGATTCTGCAGCACATCAATCTGCGACAGGGCAGACGCCAGATTTTGCATCTGCTCTAAGTGAGGTAGAAGCTGATCAAACAACCCTTCCCACAACTGTTTCTCCAACGCCAGCGCTTTGGACTTAGAATTCAGCACTTTATCTTCGTGCTCTTTCAGTTCTGGAATGATGTAGCGT
>JBKEAL010000099.1:0-2118 GCA_047972195.1 Parachlamydiaceae bacterium | reverse complement strand
AAGGAAAGGAAATGTTTCTGGACAATAATTATGTAGGTTGTATAAATACACTACAGGAGTTTAAGAACCAGTCGAAAGACAATAAGCTCATAGAAGAAGCTGAGTATATGATTGTCAGCTCCTTGTTTTATCAGGGGAAAGCCGGTGATGGCACCATCCTCAAAGAGTTTTTGGACGACTATCCCGAAAGTTATCACCGCAATCAGATTGCTTTCTTTATAGGAACCACACACTTCAATGCCAAAGAATGGAATAAGGCTTTGCATTGGTTCTCCCAGTCGGATGTAGATTACCTGAATGTAAACGAACAAGAAGATTACAGTTACCGTATGGCTTATGCCAGCCTTCAGGGTGGAAACAGGGCTGAGGCGAAGAACCTTTTCGGCCTGCTGAGCCGCAATAGTAAGAAATACTCTGATCCGTCTTCATATTATCTGGCTTATGCTAACTTTCAGGACGGAGAATACGATCAGGCAATCTCTACGTTCAACCGTTTGAAGAGCAGACCGGAGTATAAGGAGAATGCAACTTTCTTCCTTATACAAAGTACCTTCCTCAAAGGTGACCTGAATAATACAATCTCGGAAGGACAAAGCTTTATATCATCATATCCTAACAGTAAAAATACAAGTGAAGTATACCGCCTGTTAGGTAGCACTTATTACCGTCAGGGTAATATATCCAGTGCTATCAGTAACTATGAAAGATATTACGAGAATACCACAGCAACTCCTTTCCGCGACGATATGTACCAACTGGCCGAAGCATACTATCAGACAGGATCGTATAGAAAAGCCGTGGATGCGCTGAAAAATGTTGCATCCACCACCGATAAGCTCGGACAGGCAGGGCAGATGCTACTAGGGCAATCCTACTTGAAGCTGAACGATACACAAAATGCAGTAATGGCATTCGATGCTGCTGCACGTTCCGATTTCGACCGTTCTATAAGCGAAGAAGCATTATATAATTATGTGATGATACGCAACAGGGATGGAGGCTCAGCCTTTGGTGAGGCTATCACGGCTTCGCAGCATTTCCTTTC
This sequence comes from Parachlamydiaceae bacterium, assembly GCA_047972195.1. Taxonomy (GTDB): domain Bacteria; phylum Chlamydiota; class Chlamydiia; order Chlamydiales; family Parachlamydiaceae; genus CAZSDA01. The sequence goes on along the minus strand of JBKEAL010000099.1, from coordinate 1,073 downwards.
GCAATATCCGAACTCAAAATACACGGCAGACGTAAGCGGGGCTTTAGCTTCTACATTGCTCTCTACTAAGAATTACAATACTGCCCTGGCAGCTATTAATAATATAAAGAACCCCGATCGTCAGATACTGGAAGCCAAACAGGTGATCCTCTTCCAGTCGGGAGTGCAAAACTTTATTGATAAAAAATACGATCTGGCAGCAAATGACTTCAATGCGACTATCAATATGGGTAGCTACAATCCGGAGGTTCGCAACGAGTCGTATTTCTGGCGTGGCGATATTGCATACCGCAGTGCCGATTATCACACTGCAGCCCGCGATTATTCTACATATGTGTCACAGTCATCTTCTTCGCAAAAGAATTATGCACTGGCATTATACAATCTGGCATATGCTAACTTCCAAACGAAGGAATACAGCAATGCGTTGAATAATTTCAAAAAATATGTTTCTGCCGAAAAGAACCGCCAGTCTCCAAATTATACAGATGCCCTAAACCGTATCGGTGACATCTACTTGTTTAACCGTAGTTTCTCCGAGGCAGAAAGATACTATGCACAGGCAGTATCGGCTAATCCGGGAAGCGCCGATTATTCGGAATTCCAGAAAGCCTTTGTACTGGGACTACAACGCAACTACAACGGAAAAGTAAATGCACTGAATACAATGATGTCTAAGTATCCTAACTCAGAATATTACGATGATGCCCTTTACGAAAAGAGCCGTGCATTGGTAATGCTGAACAAGGAACAGGAAGCAATTACTGTTTTGGAGAAACTAATGAGAGAACATCCTAAATCCACTCTTTCTCAAAAAGCAGGGGTGCAACTGGGACAGTTATATTTCAATACAAATAATCCTCGCAAATCTATCGAAGCCTACAAGCAGGTAGTAGCAAACTATCCTAACTCGGAAGAGGCTCGTACAGCTATCCAGAGTATGGAAGGTGTGTATAAGGATATGAATGACATCGGTTCGTATGCATCATATGTAAATTCACTGGGTCGTGGTACAATACTTTCTTCGACTCGTCAGGATTCACTTACATACCTGGCTGCCGAAAATGTATATA
>JBKEAL010000080.1:0-3051 GCA_047972195.1 Parachlamydiaceae bacterium | reverse complement strand
GTCCACTTACTCATTTTTTTGAATCACTGAACAGCCAGTGATACCGCCATTCTTCAAGTTTTCGATCGACAATTTTCTAACTGAAAAATTTCTTTAGCCATTCCCAGCGGGAGTGGCTGCGAGTGATGCGCATTTTATCTCCAAATAATAATTAACACGCTATTATACATTCAAAAAGATTTTTTGTAAATCAGCAAAATATAAAAAAGCCCGAACCGGAAGGGTTCGGGCTGTAGGGAGAACTAAATTAGATCGAAGGCTCGGGGACGAATTCGAAGTCGAAATCGAGTTCCGGTTCGAACTCTCTGCCGATAAACTTCTTGCCAAGCATGTGTCTTGGGAAGCCGGTACCTGCAGGGATGATGTGTCCCATGATCACGTTTTCTTTGAAGCCCAGCAGGTGGTCTGTTTTACCTGCGCAAGCTGCCTCTGTCAAGACGCGTGTTGTGTCTTGGAAGGAAGCTGCAGAGATAAAGGACTCTGTGCTCAAGGAAGCTTTCGTGATACCGAGAAGTTGCGGTGTTGCAGTTGCTGCTTTGCCACCATCCTTGGTCACCTTGTTGTTTTCGATCTCAAACTCTTTACGATCTACCTCTTCACCGAAGAGAAGTGTAGTATCGCCTGGATCTGTGACGCGCACTTTCTTCAACATCTGTCTGACGACGATCTCGATGTGCTTGTCGTTGATGTCAACACCCTGTAAGCGATAAACTTCTTGAACCTGATTTACGAGGTATTCCTGAAGTTCACGAACGCCGCAGATTTCCAGGATTTCGTGAGGGATCACGACGCCGTCGGTTAACTGCTGCCCCTTGATCACGTGGTCGCCTCTTTGGACGATCAGGTGTTTTGTGTGAGGGATTAAGTGTTCTTCTTCCATACCGGTCGTTTCATCGCGGACAACGACGATGCGCTTGCTCTTCTGAACACCGCCGCGGAAGTCCACGACGCCGTCGATACGCGCGATCTCAGCAGACTCTTTCGGCTTTCTGGCTTCGAGAAGCTCAGCGACTCGTGGCAGACCACCGATGATGTCCTTTGTACGCATTGCGCCGCGAGGCAGACGAGCAAGAAGCTCACCGGCACTTGCGTAAGAGCCTTCAGATGCAGAAATAATCGCACCAGCTGGGATCGGATAGGTACCGATCAGCTCTTTGAACGCCTTGTCGGAGTAGATGCAGATCTGAGGATGCAGCTCGCCGCGGTGAGGCTTAACGATGATCTCCACCTGGCCTGTCTGCTTGTTGACGTCTTTTTCAGTCGACAAGCCTTCCACCAAGTCGTCAGAGTGAACGTCTCGCGGTCTGTCGCATATGATTTGAATGTTGTGCTGTTCACACACGGCAAACTTCACGCGCACTTTAATCTTGGAGCCAACTTTCTAGAGAAACTTCGTTCCCAATTGGATGTTGATCATTTGGTGCGGTTCGATCGATTTCGTGCTCAACAGTCTCTTGTACTCTTCCTCAGAACGTCCTTCGTCGCGAACGATCGCTAAGCAGCCGTTCTTGTTCAAGACGATCCACTGGCCAGCATCGTTTTTCACGGTACGGAGATCTTTGTAGATCAAGATACCTTCATGTTCGGCAATAATTTCCGGGCTGACGCTTGCAGACGCAACACCCCCGGTGTGGAACGTTCTCATCGTCAACTGCGTACCAGGTTCACCGATCGACTGAGCAGCGATAATACCGACCGCTTCACCCATGCCGACAACCTTGCCTTTTGCGAGGTTAATACCGTAGCACTTAGAGCAGACGCCGCGCTTAGTTTCGCAAGTCAACACCGAACGGATGCGTACTGTTTCGATACCCGCATCGTCAATTGCTTCCGCTTGCTTGATGTTCAACACATCGCCGGCTTTCGCCAGAAGCTTCGTGCTGTCGCCAGGCAAGTAGATATCGTCGCACACGGTTCTTCCGAAGAGACGATCTTTCAATGGCAGAAGTTCTTCCTGACCTTGTTTGATCGCAGAAACTTCAATGCCGTTCAGCGTACCGCAATCCTCTTCCGTGATGATCACGTCTTGAGAAACGTCAACCAAACGTCTGGTTAAGTAACCGGAGTCCGCCGTTTTCAACGCAGTATCGGAAAGACCTTTACGCGCACCGTGGGAAGAGATGAAGTATTCTAGAACTGTCAACCCTTCACGGAAGTTCGATGTGATCGGAGATTCGATGATCTCGCCTGACGGTTTTGCCATCAGACCGCGGAGTGCACCGAGCTGTTTAATCTGTGTTTTGTTACCACGAGCACCGGAGTTCATCATCAAGTCGATCGGGTTCAAGTAGCGGTAGTTGCTCTTGTTGATCAACTGATAAAGCTCTTCGGACAAGCGGTCGGTGATTTCCGTCCAGATAGAGATCATCTTCGACTTGCGTTCGCCGTCTGTTATGATACCATCTTCGTTCTGTTTTTTCACCTGCATCACGCGCTCATGGCCTTCCTGGATGTGCTTCTTCTTGTTTGGCGGAATCTTGACGTCGCTCACACCCATGGAAAGAGACGCTTTTGTCGCCTCAGCAAATCCAAGAGCTTTTAAGCTATCCAAGAACTTAACGGTTCTTTCCAGACCTACCACTTTGTAGCATTCCATGATCAACTCGCCCATTTTCTTCTTAGGCAAGCTGTAGTTTTGGAAGCCAAGTTCTTTCGGTACGATCGAGTTGAAGATCACGCGTCCTGGCGTTGTCTCAATGATCCCGTTAGGTGTTCTCAATTTGATCAGTTCGTGGATTGGCATGCCGCGCTTGTAGTCGCCTGCAGCAGATGTGTCTTCTTTGTCATACCAAGTGTAGCTTCCGCTAGCGCTCAATGCCGTCATCACCTCTTGCTCATCTCTGAACACACGCGTCTTCTTCCCATGCTCTTCAGGAATATACATAGGATCGTGCATCAGGTAGTACAAGCCCAAGGTCATATCCTGCGAAGGAACAGCCACCGGTTTTCCGGAGGATGGAAGGAAGATGTTGTCCGGTGCCATCATGAGAAGCTTCGCTTCGAGCTGAGCTTCTACAGAGAGAGGCACGTAAACCGCCATCTGGTCACCGT
>JBKEAL010000079.1:0-9739 GCA_047972195.1 Parachlamydiaceae bacterium | reverse complement strand
GTCCACTTACTCATTTTTTTGAATCACTGAACAGCCAGTGATACCGCCATTCTTCAAGTTTTCGATCGACAATTTTCTAACTGAAAAATTTCTTTAGCCATTCCCAGCGGGAGTGGCTGGGAATACCTTCAGTAAATGACCCAGAATATAATTTAAACACTAAGCCTAGGCTAATTACAAATAATTTTGTCATTTATATTGCCCAAGCCTCAATGAAAATTATCTTTTGGATGGGCAATAAGGGTTAAGACAACCAAATATTGTTAAAGACACCCCGCAATAGGGACATGTAGGGTGCCAAGAAGCATCAACGAAGCCTACTGTCTTGATATCAAAAAAGATTCCTTTGTCATCACTTGATAGATGCTGCACTGGGAGCATATATCCCTGAATGGAAAGAAAATGCCATCCTCACCAATATGTGCAGTCGTGCCGGGCTTCAAATAGAACTTTGACCCTTCAACAGCCAGGATGGAACAATTTTCTGAACTTTCGCAAGGAGTTGCTTGCATGGAAGTGCATAAGAGAGTGGAGAATAATGAGAGAACGAGTAAAAGATTTTTTATCATTGTTAAGCCTTTTTGCCAGAATTCTATGAAGTACGTCATTATTATTCAAGAAAAACACACCATTCTCTATCGATTACATAGCTCTTAAGTTGCGTCATGATAAATTGTGGATAGGAATGATCGTGTTTGATGAATCCTTGATCTAATAGTGAGCCATACTACAAAGTTTCGGCAAATTGTATCAGAAGAAGGTTAGCTTGCGCTACCTCTTTTAGGAACTGAAGTTTTTTCTTTTGGATCTGTAGATGCGCAATGGCGAGTTCCTTTGGGGTGCGCTTGCTGCCTTTGTTCTGTTTTAGCTTTAAGCTATCGCGGTAAGAGATCCGCGCATAGACGTGGTGGAATATATCGAGAATGTAGCGGTAGGCAGGCTCATCAAAAAGATCTGTTTCGATCAGGATGGCCTTTCCACTGCGCAATTTCTCTTGAGGCTCGTCTTTAGCGGCTTCTTTATCGATTTCCAAGACAAGCTGATCGATGTACGAAATGGTTCTTTCCAAACTTTCCTTTAATTCATGAGTCGCCGCCTGAATCTTCTCAGCAGTTACCTGCGGTATCTTAGCCGCCCTCAACGCTTCATTGACCATCGATTCGATTGGATGTTTTTTAAGGAGTTTTTCGTTGACCACGTCTTTCAAAGGCAAATTCTTCACTTCCGGAATGCCAATTCCTCCTTCCGTAGCGTTGTAAAACGCCGTTTCTGTATGCTCCTTGACTAGCTGTGACAACCAGTCTGCTTCAAAAATCCATTTCCATTGGGTTGTGACATCATGTCCATAAATGTCCTTGCGAACGATTGGAGCTTCTTTGCAGGTAATGGTGTCCTTCACCCCTTCCGCATAATGCCTGCTATCGGTGAAGGCAAGATCCAACCCCACAAACACAATCGGGTTGCAGCCCATTCTTAGAGCAAGTTCGGTACAAAAATTCACAACATTGTGCCCTTCATCCAGAAAATCACCGGTCAGACCGAACTTTTCTTCATACCATTCTGAAATGTCGTATCCACCCGCCCCTGAAACATACAGTCTGGGTCCTTTAATCTCGCGAATCGCTGTCGCAAAGAGTCGATTGCGGTAGAAAAATGGGACCGGAAACTCCGAAGTTTCTTTTAGCCTCAAAAGCTGCACGTCGTTGGGGTCAATGCCCGCTCCAAAATGCGGTTTTAGTCCGTGTGCCTGCAGAGCATTCAACGCACACCCACCTGCAAAGATCAGCGCCTTGTCAGCCAGCTCTTTCAGCAGCGAAAGCTGCTTCGAAAGCGAAGGCCCCGCTCCAAGAATGATGGCCGGAATACCCTCAAACTGCTTAAACAGTTTATTGCCCCAAAGCGCGCCAGGCAGCTCTTTAATGTTGGAATAGAAATTTCTGAAGAAAGAAACGCCGTACTGTTCGTACTCTTCAACCAATCCCGATTTCAGCTCGGCATCGTAGGCGATCTTTTCTGAAAGTTTGTCCGCAGTTTCTCGTTTGGTCTTTTGATAATAGGGCGTCGTAAAAAAGCGGAACTTTGTTCGGGAAAAAACCCAGTAGATGAAGTCCAGGGCTTCAGCTGACCCCTCGACATCTTGTAAATAACAAATGGTTACCTGAGGGTGAGAAAGCAGTTTGCCGGCTTTGTCCGTTTCAAAAAATGCTCTCAATACCGCAAGGTCATCTTCTAAAAAAAGCAAGTGCCTGTTCGAATCTCTTTCAAGCCACGCATGGAGGGCGTCAAATGCAGCTCCAAATCCAATGCCATATAAGATTGCGGTATCGACACCCTCTAACGGCAGCTCTTTAGCCCAGGCTGAAACCCCTTCGTCATATTTTTTTGGATCAATTTCACCTAAATCTTCCGATTGGATTTTGAAGGCTTCCAAAGGCCACTGTTCGGCAAACAGGGCGCAATTTTCGTCAAAGTTTTTTGTCATTTTGCTGCTTCAATAACCTTTCCAACGATTCCTGAATTTTTAACACATTAGGTTCCAAAGATTTTGAAGCTTCCAAGATAAAGTTTGCAACCATTTGGTTTGAGGTGCGAGAGCCCCATAATAATTCCTTATAATCTTCAGGATCCATTCCGGCAAGACTTCTAAGCTCTTTAAATATTTCTTGGAGCAAATCCAACTCCTTGTGTAATTCTTTCCAGGAGCTATCTGAAGAGTCCTCAAACTGTTCGATCGTTTTAATCAACTTGGCAATGTATTCAGAAAGCAAATCGATATTTTTGACTGCATATTTTTCATAACCTTTCTCGTGCGAAAGATCCGGGATCAGCTTACCCTTTGCATCTGCCCTTAATACTTCTTCAACGACGCCGGGGGCCTTGTACTGAAGCGCTCTTATCAGCGTGCCTTGGCTGTCGAACACTTTGCATACCCCTTTTGGAAGCCCCTCTTCATATTCTGCCTCGACCAAAATCTGTCCTTTGGGGTCGTAAAAGCGGTCCCAACCGGATCGCTTACCGTTATGGAAGTCAATGAAGCGTTTAAGCTGACCGTTCCTATAGTAATAGAGAAAAGTGCCCTCATAGGCATCCGGATTTTTCGGAAGCACCGCCTGAATCGTTTTACCATCTTCGTAATAAAGCACAGCGGCTCCTTGAGGAACCGGAGGCTGTAAAACAGCAGAGTGCTTTTCTGTATCCAACATCAGAGCGTGATACAATACCGAATCCAGGTTCTGCAAAAGTGTTTCTAAATAACGATACTTCCTATCCCCTTCATACAGTCCTTTATAATTTTCTATGTACAAGGCAAGGCGATCGTGCTTTTCCAGTTCATGTTCGATGAGCTCTCTTTTCTCCTCAATCTCCGCTTTTTTAAGCTTTGCGCAAAACTGTGATAGCTCACTGGAAAAACCCATCAACACTTCGCGAAGTTTCGCCTTACCCGGCATCGCAAAACTGCGAGCGCGTTTGATCTCGTCCCGGACTTTATCGTCGAGAGCAAACTCTTGAGTTAAATACTTATCAGCCGCCTCTTTCAAGGGGATATTTTCGATACTGCCTAAGCCAATCCCTCCTTCAGTACAGTTATAGACCTTAAGCTCCGGCGCTTTTGCTACGTATTCCTCATACCATGAAGACTCCAAAACCCAATTGTAAAGCGTCTGGGTTGGGTTTCCATAAATATCATTCCGGATAATCAACTGATCGAGTGGAGATTTTGAAATGAGCTCTTTGACCGGATCAAACGCCGCATGCACACGCACATTGGGTGCATAGGATGCTCCTTCAGTATAAGCCAAATCCAATCCCACACATAAAACGAGTTTACAACCCAGTTTATGGGCCAGTACTAGAGAATAATTGACGACGTTTAGCCCCCCTACAAATGGAGGAGAACGAGGTATGCCCGCTTCATCTTCCAGCTCTATGCCAATTCGATAAGCGGATATAGGGTTTGTAGGCATGTAGAGGACATCTCCTAAAAGAGCGTTCCGCGCTTCAGAATTCATTCTCATGTCCACAAAGTAGGGAACGAGGAGGGCGTTATTTTCCAGCACCCTGCTTAATTGCGTGTAATTAGGGTCTATTCCCGCACCAAAATGAGGAGTGATTCCATTCGCCGTCAAAGCGTTCATGGCCGTTCCTCCGGCAAAAATCAACGCTTTGTTCTTTAAAGTCTTTAACAGGGGGATATGCTTACCTAATGAGGGGCCTGCCCCGCAAATGATTGCCGGAATGCCTGTAAACTTCCCGAACAGCTCTGTTCCAAGGATGCCTTCGTTTAGATTCAAGAAATTGGAGAAATAATTCCTAAAATAAATCAGGCCTCCCTGAGTCATCTCGTACATGACTTTCATGTGGGTTGAACTGACAAAATCCACAAAAAATGTGAATTTCTTGAACTTCGCCTCTTTGCGCACCATGTATGCGAGAAGCCCGGTCAATATGGCTCCGTTAAATCCGGGCCGGGTAAACTTACTTCCCAAGGCTGCCGGGAGCATCTCATCCTTCGAAATGAAGATCATCTGCACTTGAGGATGCGAAATGATCTCTTCAACAGCGTCTGTTTCTAAAAAAGCGCGCAACACCTCAGGGTCATCCTCTAGGAAAACGAGGCGACGTTCCGGATCCAATTCAAGCTGCGATTTAATGGCGTAGAAATAGTAACCTAAGCCTAGACCATAAAGAACCAGTGTGTTGTTCCAACCCTGTTTCAGGGTATTCATCCAAGTCTGACACTCCACATCGATCGAGTCCGGGAAGTAGAGCGTTTTCTCAGTCTCGCGATTTCTTATGTTGAGGAATCCCTCTTTACCCGTGTTGCAGAACTCCCAAACTTTCATCGGCTCCAATTGAGGCAAGGGCCCCCAGATCTTCTGAGCTAATTCCAGATTGCGCTCATAAAGCGAGGGATTGCGGCTTACAATTTTTTCCATTTTTTATCGCCTCCCATTCCCTTGAATTTTCTCTGCCGTTTTTTGATGCTCTTTTCCGTATTCTTTCCTATCTTGCGACGCGCTTTTTTCTGGTACCTTTCGCTAGCCAATTTAAGTGCCGTTGAATAAGTCGCTGCATTTATTCCGAGCTTAAACCACTGATTGAAGCGCTCCAGCTCCTTTTCTTTTAATTTAGGCAGGTTGGCGAACATGTCCAGGTTTTGAAGTTCCGGAGCAGACAGCAGCGCCCGTTTCCAATTGGCAAACGCTTTTTCAAGCGCCATTAACCGGGCTTCAGAGTCATCGTCTATATTCCCCACAAATGGCTTGGTAGCATTCTCCTGAGCAAATTTCAGTAAAGATTCGAGTTCCCGATAAAAAGATGAAGGTTCGTTGGTCATAGGCTCTCCCTTAAAATCTGAATCTTAACCCTAAAATTATTAATTTAGAATAGCAGGTTCACGATCTGAAAATGACCAACCGCCTTCAGAAAAAGCACCGTAACGCTTCTCTTTGGAAGAGGCAAGACAGAGATAAGGCGCTGATGCAAAGCGATTGTAACCAATCAGTTGACGAAGGGCGGCTTCGCTCGCTGAATCGGCTTTACATTCGACTAGCATCAACGGCTTTAAGCCGACAGTTGACTGTGTAAAGAACACTAGATCTAAACGCCGATTAGGCACTTTTACTTTAAAGGGACACAAGGAAGCGAGCGACACTTCGGCGGCAATCAAGCTGCCAGGATACCCCTTAGTTGAGATCCAGTGTGAGATAAAAGATTGGCGCACCTCCTCTTCAGGAGTATGCGCCACATAAATACGCCGAACCTGGCAAAAGATCTTAGGCTTCAGGTTCGAGCACTCCATAGTTGCCATCTTTTGTGCGGTAAAGGACCTTCAATTTTTTGTCCTCTTCGCTGCGGAACACGAGAAACTGGAACTCATCGCCTGACAACTCAAATTCAAAGATCGCTTCATCGAGAGTCAAGGTCTTCAATGGTCGTTTTTTGGTCGCCTTTACCTTATGCGGGCTATAGCGGTTGACCAAGTCGTTCATGTTTTGTTCATCGATCTCGTCGTTGACCAGCATCGTTTCGTCATTCTTGTGCTGACCGACGATATTGACATTCATATCGATCATCGAAACGCCTTTAGCATGATGGTCTTGGATTCGATCCTTATGCTTCATCAGCTGTGTTTCAAGACGGTCTACCGCTTTGTCGATAGAGGCGTACATGTCGGGGCCGGAAGCGTGGCTCTTAATTTTTAAGTGATTGAACTGCATGCGGATATCGACGCGATGATCCAATTTCTGGATATCCATGGTCACATCCACATCGATTAAACGGGGACTCAATCTCTCCAACTTGGAGATCTTCTCTATAGCATAATCTTTCATCGGTTCAGTCACTTGAACGTGCCTGCCGGTGACAGTAATGTTATAGCCTTCGTCAACGAACGCATTCGCTTTTTCTTTTCGTGTCATAACTACCTCTCCTATTGTTGCTCGGGCAGCTATCATTATAGAACCGCTAGAATTTGTTTTGCAAATTTGTTTTTGAGAAAAAAAAATGCACCGAAGAGGGCTCGAACCTCTAACCACCCGGTTCGAAGCCGGGTACTCTATCCATTGAGCTATCGGTGCAGTACTTAACAATTCTACACTCGAACAGGAGTTCTTCGCAATCCCCATTTTTGGTATCATAGACAGCATGGGAAAAACCGAAGCGATCGTACTCAAGACCTCCCCCTACGGAGACTACAATCAGATCGTCACCTTCTACACACAAGATTTCGGGCTCGTGAAATGCGCCGCCAAGTTCAGCCGCTCCCCTAAAAACCGCCTCTCTTCACTTCTCACCCCCTTTAACGAACTGGAAGCGCACTTCCTCCTCCGAAACCGCGATCTTGAAACCCTCCAAAGCGCTGCCCTGATCCACCCCCATCTCGAGCTGCGCAGCTCCCTGGAAACCCTGGAGGCTGCCAGCCTCTGTCTCGATGCGCTCCTTAAAACCCAACTTCCCGGGAAAAGCGCTCCCCTCCTCTACGCCCTACTAAGAAAGTACCTCACACTCATCCCGGAAGCTGCCTCCCCCGAAGCCCTCTCCGCAAGCTTCCTGCTAAAACTGCTCAAGCACGAAGGCGTGCTGGCCTTCGAAGAAGACAACTTCCTGCCCGGCTTCAGCCGCGACAACGCCGCCATCCTCCTCTCCCTCGGCATCGCAGGAAGCGGCAGCTTCCTGAAAGAGATCGAACCTCCCAAAGAAACCCTCGAAATCGCCAAAGAACTCTTTGACAGATTAATAATAAAATGATATTATAATATAAAAATATAATAATGAAATTGCACATTTTCTCAAAACCATTCTTCGAAAATTATATTATTCACCCGCTATCGAAAGATTTAACCAAGGGCGAACGCGCGAAAGCCTTGATTTCCAGCATTGCGATAGGGATTTTCTCTCTTGGCATCTGCCAAGCCGTCTGCGCGATCAAGTTCCACAACAGAAGAACCCAGCACATAGTCACAGTTGACGTTCATTACGCTAATGATCTTGACAAAATAGCAGCAAGGAAGTTCCTCGAACGCGTATGCCCTCGAGATTATCTAGTAAAGTGTGAATTTATCCCTGCACAATTTCCAGCCCAAATTGACAAAGACAAGCCCTCTCTTTTCGTATACAACGCCGGCCTGGTCTCCACCGAGTTAGCAGTGTTACCTAAACCTAGCGCAAAACTCCTCATTCTCATCAAAAGCAACGAATGGAGTGCACCCCCACTGCTTACGTCTAATTGGGAAAATCAAAACATCGCTTACCTGGATTCAGCGCCCACTCCAGAAATCAAAGGCTTTTTCATTCCAACTCCAGAACAAGAAGAGGAATAATTATGCGCATTTTTTCAAAACCATTCTTTACAAACTACATCGTACATCCCCTGTCCAAAGATTTGACATGAGGCGAACGCGTAAAAGCCCTCATTTCCAGCATTGCGATAGGCATTTTCTCCCTCGGCATCTGCCAAGCCGTCTCCGCTGTTAAATTCCATGACAGAAGAACTCCACAATACACATCTAAGGTCATCGTTATGACGTTACCAAAAACTTTTTCGCTCCCTTCTCTGGAGAAGGTTCTGAAGAAGTTTCTAAATAACGCAAAGGAGGCTGCAAAAGGCGCAAAGCCCGCAAAGAGGGGAAAGATCAATAATTCTCTCAATACTTTGACGATTTTTCAAACATAAACGGAGCTATCTGCCGAATAAGCAAAACGGATAGTTGACAGATATGTCAACTTCTCGTATTCTAAAGACATGAAAAGACTACCCATTGTACAGCTTGTTGAACAGTTTCATCTTCTCTTTCTGGATCATTTCGGACGCAAAGCTGAAAAGAACCTTTACGCACTTAAAGGAGGATGCAATTTAAGATTTTTCTTAAAGAGTATTCGTTATTCTGAAGACATCGACATAGACATACAAATTATCCGCAAAGACACATTACTAAATTTAGTGAATCGCATTCTGAAATCGGCACCCTTTGAAATAGTCTTGCGATCAAAAGGAATGAGAATCGAGGAAGTTATCGAATCAAAACAGACAGAAACCACGCAACGCTGGAAAATCAAATTAAGCACTCTGGATTCATCAGCGTTTGTGAACACTAAAATCGAATTTTCCCGTCGAGGAATCGACGAACTGGCGGATTTTGGCATCATTGATAGTTTGATCCTGCAAAACTATCAATTGACGCCTATCTTAGTCAGCCATTACGCAAAAGAGTCCGCATTCAAACAAAAAGTCGCGGCGCTTGCCCTGAGGAATGAAACACAAGCACGAGATCTTTTCGATCTATTCCATCTTCTAAATATGGGCGTGAACGAACTTCTAAAAGAAAATATACCTGAAGAGCAACTGAAAACAGCCATTGAAAACGCTCAATCTTTAACTTTTAAAGAGTTTTTAGGCCAAGTTGTCGCTTTTCTTCCTCTAGACTATCAAGAGCAGTACACTAACGAAGAACTATGGGACAACATGGTATTAAAAGTAACTGGAGCTTTAAGCAAGTAAAATGAAATTAATTGACTTCTATCATAAAATTCAACAATTAGGTGTAGATGTAATTACCACGAGAGACGCTTCAGCTTATTTAAAAATCACTAAAACTCACGCCTCTAAGCTTCTGTCCCGGCTAGAAGAAGCACAACAGATTAGGCGATTAGGAAGGGGCATCTGGACATTAAAAAAAGAGCTTAACCCCCTTTTAATTCCTCCATATCTCGTTGCTCCTTTTCCTGCTTATGTTTCGTTACAAACAGCTCTTTATTTTCATGGCATGATCTCTCAAATCCCTTCGGTTATTTATGCAATATCCCTTGCTAGAACGCACATTTTCAAAACGCCATTGGCAGACATAAGCATCCATCATGTAAATCCCGATTTCTATCAAGGTTTTGAACGGGATCAAAGGACGGGAGTGATAATGGCTACACCTGAAAAAGCCCTGATCGATTTGCTTTACCTTAGCTATGGAAGAAATTCATACTTTCAGGCACTGCCGGAGATTGACTTTCCCTCACAATTCAGCGAGGCTAGGGCAAGAAAATTGATTCATCTCATCCAATCAAAAAGACTTAGAACTCTCGTGTCCAAGCAGTTTGAAGCTTTAATTCAAAAATCTTGACATGTTTACAGCCACTCCCGCTGGGAATGGCTAAAGAAATTTTTCAGTTAGAAAATTGTCGATCGAAAACTTGAAGAATGGCGGTATCACTGGCTGTTCAGTGATTCAAAAAAATGAGTAAGTGG
>JBKEAL010000049.1:0-13748 GCA_047972195.1 Parachlamydiaceae bacterium | reverse complement strand
CTCGTGAAAATGGTGGCAGCAGATTTGCTGGAACATGAGGGGGCTCTGCCTTCGCTGAACGCGACACTGCATGCGATTTCTAAAGCTGCCAATAAAGGCATTGGTCCAGAGGAAATCAGTGGAACGGGTTCTACTTGGCATGATGGATTTGCTCAAGAGGTATACAGAAGGCTTCAGGCGAGCTTTAGAGCGTATAATGCTTTAGATTTTGACCATCTGCTTAAGCAAACTGTTGAACTTTTCCAAAAATTCCCTGAAGTTCTCTCGAGGTATCAAGAGCGATACCGCTACATCATGATCGACGAATACCAGGACACAAATCCCGTTCAGTTCGCGCTCGCTTCGCAGCTGTCAGCAAGATACAACAATTTGTGCGTAGTGGGAGATGACGATCAAGCCATTTACGGCTGGAGAGGGGCGGAAGTAAAGAATATCCTTGAGTTCCAGGATGCCAAAGTGATCAAACTTGAACAAAATTACCGCTCGACTAACGCGATCCTGAAAGCAGCCAATAGCGTGATACGCAACAACAAATCGCGCCATCCGAAAGCGCTCTGGAGCCAAATGGGGGAGGGGTCGCCCATTAACGTTTTGGTGTTAAACAACGAGCAGGAAGAAGCGGAAGCTGTCGCCTATTTGATTGGCAAATTGAAAGAAACGCAAGGTGTTCGTTTTAAAGATGTTGCGATACTCTATCGCTCCAATGCGCTTTCGAGAGGGTTGGAGATTGCCCTTTTAAAGCAGCGCTGGTTTGCTGGAGATCACTTTGCAAGCGGCATACCTTTTGAAATTTTCGGAGGAACGGAATTTTACGAAAGAAGAGAGGTAAAAGACCTTTTAGCCTATTTAAGGGTAGTGTTTAATCCCAAAGATGAAGAGGCTCTTTTACGCATCATCAATCTGCCGCGCAGAGGAATTGGCGAAGCGTCCCTGGATGAAATGACATCTATTGCCAGAAAGCAGAAGATCCCTTTAATCGAAGTGCTTAAAAAAGCAGTTCAAGGCGAATTTTCGCTGAAAGATAAAGCGCGCAATAACTTAGCGCAGTTCCTGACTATCTTGGAAGAGGTTCGGGAAAGAGCAGAACGCGGGACTGGCTCAGAAGCGATGAATCATCTTTTGGAACGGATCCAGTTTCGCAAAGCGATCGAAGAGGAAGTGAAAAGCGACAAGATGCGCGAGTTTAAATGGGAGACCGAAGAAGAGCTCGTGCAGACCATGAAAGAGTTTGAAGAGAAGGAAGGGGGAGGGACGCTTCAGGAGTTCGTGACCTCGATGACGCTGCAGATGCATTCGATTTCTCAGGCAAACGCATCGACGAACAAGGACCGCGTTTCTTTAATGACATTTCACAGTGCAAAAGGGTTAGAGTTTGAGTATTGCTTTTTAGTAGGCATGGAAGATCATCTTATCCCGCATGAAAAGAGTTTGAAAGAAACGGGGATTGAGGAAGAGCGTCGGTTGATGTATGTGGCGTTAACGAGAGCGAAGAAAGAGATTTATGCCACCATGGCTAAAATGAGAAGGCGTATGGGGCAAGTTGCCCCCAGCCGTCCGTCCCGATTTCTTGATGAAGTTCCCAAAGAGTTAATTAAGCCGTTAAAGCTTTAAGATCTGAGCCTGAATGTTTTGGATATAGGACTGGATGTCGCGTTGCACATCGCCGGGTGCTTGTGCATGCGCGGCTTGTGCGTGTTTTAATGCTTCCTGGTACTTGTTTTTCCCTAGGTATACTTGTGAAATGATCATGTTCATTCTCCACAGGTTTTCATGGTCATCTTCGCCAAATCGTTCGATATAAGCCGTTAGTGGAGCGATAGCTAGTTCAGGCGAGTATTTTTCCTTTTCCATCTCTTCTGTGTACGCTTCAAATTCGATGATGGCAACTTCATATTGGGTCTTTTCTTTGTTGTTAGGGTCTAGTGCGAGAAGTTCTTGACGAATTTTTTGGGCTTCCTTGTCATGGATTTGACCTTCATCAGCTAGAAAACGGAACCTCTCCAGTAAAAAGAACCGTTTATCATTTCCTTTCATTCCTGTTGCTATGATATTACATACATCCTCTGTACGGCACAGTTCTTTTGCTTTGCCGTATAGAGAATGGAGCTCTGCATCAGAGAGCTCCTTGTTTTGGTTTAAGGCTGATAGTTTTTTTTGATAGCCTTTGTAGTCGTTCACCATGTTCATTAGGTGATCGAAATAGGATTTAGCTCCACCCGGACGG
Organism: Parachlamydiaceae bacterium; assembly: GCA_047972195.1. Classification (GTDB taxonomy): domain Bacteria; phylum Chlamydiota; class Chlamydiia; order Chlamydiales; family Parachlamydiaceae; genus CAZSDA01. Next base: position 11,524 of record JBKEAL010000049.1, on the reverse strand, counting down.
TATCCTGTCACTCCAATCTGGTTTTGCTGGTCGTCAATTAGAATGATGGTGGGGAAGCCTTTGACATCAAACTTCTTCTGAAGTTCCTTGTTTTGTGCAGTCAGTTTTGCGTCGAGTGCTTTTTTCATGGGGAAATCCACAACCACAAAGATGAATTTTCCTGATGCGCTATCAGAAAATTCCAAGGTATCGAGCACTTCGTTTTCCAGCTTATGGCACCATCCGCACCAATCAGAACCTGTGAAGAACAGCAGTACCGGCTTCTTTTCTGTTTTGGCTTGGTTTAAGGCGTCCTCGTAACTGGTCATCCAGTTCAATTTTGAAGGAGCAGCTTCCAGGCCGATCGTCAGCAGGAGGCAGCTCAGTAGAGCGTATACGATTTTCATAACGTTCCTTTAGGTTGTTACTGTATACTCTATGCTAAGGAGTTTAGTGATAAGATGCAAACCATCGTCATACGTCATCGAAAGGAGAACCTGAAGAAATGCAGCCTTCGCGGCTTGGAAAGCAGAGAAGACATGCAATTTATCTCCTATCCTTTTGAGAGCTTGCCCCCACTAAACAACTATTTAATGCTTGTCGTTGAGGGAGCGCCTCCATTGACGATCGCCGATAAGGATCGAGAACTTCTGTTCCTGGATTCAACATGGCGTTACCTGCCAAAGATGGTTAAAGCGGTTGAAGCGAGCTATCTGGTCGAAAAAAGGGTTTTACCGGGCTCTTTTTTGACAGCGTATCCAAGAGCTCAAGAAGATTGCATCAATCCTGCCAAGGGATTGTCAACTGTTGAAGCGTTATACATTGCCTATCGGATATTAGGACGAGATACAAAGGGATTGTTAGATCACTACCACTGGCGCGATTCCTTTATCAAACTCAATCGTTTTTGTTGACTTCTAACTTTAAATACTGTAAAATAATTATATTAAAATTTTAAGGTTTAAATGCTTGACACACTTTTCAACTCCCTAAATCTTTTTGAAGATTTCCTTTGGGGTTACTTAGGATTTCCTGCACTTTTAGCTTTGGGAGTGTATTTTACTCTGAAAACTGGATTTATTCAGGTCCGTGGGTTTCCTCACGTCATTCGCACATTTCTTTCATTAGTTGGAAAGAAGGATGAAGCGTGCCGAGGAGTACATCCACTGAAAGCGTTTTTTGCTTGCGTCGGTGGCTGCGTTGGAGTTGGCAATATTGTGAGCATTTGCACAGGGGTGCAGATCGGTGGCCCTGGTGCTCTATTCTGGATTTGGATTACTGCGATTTTTGGAATGATGATCAAGTACGCCGAAGTGTATCTCGGCATTCGCTACCGCGTGGCAAACAAAGAGGGTGGCTATAATGGCGGCCCAATGTACTTCTTACAGCATGCATTTCCCTGGAAGTGGCTCTCTACTGCCTCTGCAGTTTTGCTCGCCATTTACGGTGTTGAGGTGTTTCAGTTTAGTACAGTTGTTCAGTCAGTCACTTCAAATTGGAACCTGCCTATATTCCCTGTGACAGCACTGCTTTTAGGATTGATTCTGTATGCCGGCAGCGGGGGAGTCAACCGCGTGGGCACGATCTCATCTGCCATCATACCGATCTTTGTCGTGTTATACCTCGGCATGGGCGCATGGGTGCTATTCTCTCATATTAGCTATCTGCCTGAAGTTTTAGGCAATGTGTTCCGCTATGCATTTACCGGACATGGTGCTTTGGGCGGCTTTGTGGGAAGCACTTTAATGATGACGATCTCTCAAGGTGTTAGACGCGGATGCTATACAGGCGATATCGCTGTTGGTTACGCATCGGTTATCAATAGTGAAACATGCCTTCAAAAGCCTCAAAAGCAAGCCTCTTTAGAATTCTTGGGCGTCGTATTGGATACTTTTGTGATTTGCACAACCAGCGTTGTGTTGATCCTGCTTACAGACGTATGGCATCAACCACTGGATGTGAGTGTACTTGTTCAGACAGCGCTGGGACAGCATTTTCCTTATATGCACCTCTTCATGCCCTTCTTTTTATTCCTGCTCGGGTATTCGACGATCAACGCCTACTTTATTGCCGGCTTGAAGTGCATCGACTACCTTGCGCCAAATCATGGCCGCAAACTGTTCTACCCATTGGCTTCATTGGCATTGCTTGGTTCCGCTTATATCGATGTCGTTCAGGCACAATCGATCATGGCCATTGTTGGAGGATTATTGCTTGTTCTTAATGTTGCAGGTATCTACCGCATGAGAAAAGAAGTGAGCTTTGACTTCTTACATGATGACGAGCCCGAATCCGAGTCCGTCTGTAAAGCGGATTAATTGATAGTCATCACACCTAAACTTAGGTCGTCGTATCTTCTTCTGTCGTCTGGGTCGTGTATTTTTAGAGCTCGTCTGTTTGCACCTAATAGTGCATCTTGGTTTCGCGGATCTGTAGCTTGGATGAGTTCTGCTTCTGTATAGCGTTCTGAAAGCTGTTTTCCTTTTTCGAATACTAAGGATTTGAAGATGTTCAGCAATTCTATAGCATCAGAGGTTGGATGTTCGTTTATAACGGTTTCAAAGTCGGCCTGTTCGATGAATTCCATGATGCCGTCAGAACTAGCAATGATGCGGTCTCCGCTTGATATGGGGGTTACATGGACGCGAGATTGATTAATATGCCGTTGACCTACAGGTTCATCTTGTTTAGGTTCTAATAGGCTAAAGTCTAATTCACCGTTAGCTCTTTGGATGACAAATGATGTGTCTCCAAATTGCGAGCTTAATAGATAGTTTTGCCCTTTGATGGTGATGACTTGAGCAAAACTCATCGCTGGAAGTTTAGACACATCGAAATCGTCGGTGCTGTCAATGAAGCTAGTGCCCAGTGAACTGGTTTTGGCTGCAGCTCCAGATGCCAATTCACGGATGATGTCATGTAAACGATTCATTTCGTTGCATAAATGATCTTTAACTGATTCCAGTTTTTTAAATTTACCCTTTGAAATGGAATTTTCATAACCTGGAGTAAATCGTGCGAACACTTCATCCAGGTCTTTTTTCATTACCGGGTTGCTATGTCCGGCTCCATCTACGATGTAAATTAAGCCTAGAGCAGGGTTGATGTAGCAAATGTCTGCATTGCCATCTACTTTTTTGCCGTCTTCTCCTCGGACAATTTTATAAGTTGTGTCTTTAGCGGTAGAGCCTTCCATTACAAGAAGAGTATCTTTACTTCTCACTTTGGAGATAGGGGCGATCAATCTTGATGACAAGCCTTTAACCAGATCGCGCTTTGATCTTTTCGTTTCAGTAGCTTTAATCTTCTTAGATTCAAGCTTTAACGATTCTTCGCTGCTGGATCTGCGGATTGTTGTGTTTACAATTGTATCTAGCGATTTGCCCTTCGATTTATTCTTGGGAGGGCGTGGTTCGCTTTGAATGTTAACTAATTTGTGATTAATAGAGCTTGGTTGCATATGACACCTCCAATTTAATAAATAGAATTATATATTTAAACTAATTATTAAAGCAAATTTAACGCGTAAATTAGGCTCTTTTTATTTTTAGGAGGCGCCGTATGTATTTCCAGTTGGAAACGACATAGTCCACACCGGATAAGACAGTATAAAGGGCGGCAGCTGATACAACGGCTGTACTATAGGATGTTAATTGATCAGGACTTATGAAATTAATGGCAATTAAGAACATGAGTAAAATCACAATAGCGGCAGCCAGACCCTGAATAGCAGCTTTGATTTTGCCGCTTGGGCGGGCAGCTAGGGTAAAACCTTTAAGTGCACAGATGGTACGTAGGGTGCTGATGACGGAGTCGCGATAAAGAAAGACAAACACGAGCACCATGGGAAGTTTGACCGGATCCTGTGTAAAAGTAAGAAATAGGGAAATTCGGTAAATACTGTCGGCCATAGGATCCAGAATTTTACCTAATTCAGTGACCTGGTTAAATCTTCTGGCTATATAGCCGTCAATGGCGTCAGATAACTCAGAAATTGCAAGCAGGATAAATAGAACAATTGAAAGGGAAATTGGCTCAAGTCCGAAACTTTTAGGATATAAATAAATCAAAAGAAAGATCGGGCTAATAAAGATGCGTAGAAATGTGAAGTAGTGGGCAATCGTCATGGTTTAAGCTTTTTGTAAATTTCCAGGTAGTGATCCGAAGGATGATTCCAGCTAAAATCACGGAGCATAGCATTCACCATTAATTTTCTCCAAAGGTCCTGCTGATTGTACCAGTATTTGATCGCGCGATCAAGCGCAGAGTCGATTCCCTGGAAGTCGGGATTGTCGAAGGTAAATCCGTTAGTTTCTTCAAATTCAAGTCCGGAATAATCGACGTCAAAGACAGTATCTGCAAGCCCTCCTGTTTTCCTGACGACGGGAATCGTACCATAGCGCATAGCGATAATCTGCGTCAGACCGCACGGTTCAAATAGAGAGGGGACGATAAAGATATCTGATCCGGCGTAAATGAGATGAGCAAGCTCTTCCTGGTGCTGCAGGTACAGATGGATATTAGGATGGTCTCTAAAGCGGTTTTTGATTTCAAAGAAGTCGTGCTGCACTTCGGGAATAGGACTTGAACCCAAAAGGATTAGCTGCCCGCCTTTGCTGTCGATCGTTTCGATCACATGTTTGATCAACTCGATACCCTTTTGCGGTACCAAGCGAGTGACCACTCCGACGATGGGACGGTGCACTTCAGCAAGACTTGTACGATCGCGCAGTACTTTCTTGATGAATGCCTTCTTATCCAGTGTATTGCGGTCTTTTTTGTTTGCAGGTAGCTCTCGAGGTGAGAAATGGGCGGGAAGATAACGATCTGTTTCCGGATTCCAATAAGAGTAGTCTAAGCCGTTCAATATCCCAGCAAACTTGTCCTGGTTGTCGATGAGTACTTGATCTAACCCTCTACCACCTTCCACAGTTTTGATTTCCCAGGCATAGTTAGGAGAGACTGTAGTGAAGTAATCGCTATAGATGATGGCCCCTTTAAGTAGGTTTGCGGTATTTTCCAACAAGGGGTCATCAAAATTATGTACAGGCTTGATGCCGATCGCTTCTAACTTGGAAAAGGAACATTTTCCCTGGTGTTCGAGGTTGTGGATCGTGAACACAGTTTTGGGAGTTTCAGCTCCGGAAAATTTTTGCAGCGGTATTAGAGGTGCTGTTTGCCAGTCGTGGAGATGCAAAATGTCGGGATGGAGCCCTCTTGTGTTCATTAAATCAAAAGCGGCTCTTGAGAAGTATGTGAAGCGTTCGATATCGTCTTCGCACCCATAGATGCAACCTCGATTAAAGAAGTGTTTGGTGTGGTGCGGTTCGATAAAATACACTTTGAGGTTTTCCACCCAGCCGATCCAGCAGGTATTCGAGTGCCATTCGCCCTGATAATACGACTTAAATTCCTGAATATCGATGCTGAGATCGCGGATCTCATTGCTATCCATGCAGTCATATTTGGGAATAACGATATCGACGTCGTGGCCCTTCCATGAAAGTTCTCTGCACAATCCCAAGAGGACATCGGCTAAGCCGCCGACTTTCGCTAAAGGTGCCAGTTCAGATGCAATATGGATGATGTGCATACAGCGCATCATACCTCATTGCGAATAATAATTTAAATAGTTCCTTGTTAAACCCGTACAAATCTGGCGCGAGTTGAGTCTATGACTCTTCTTCTACATCGTCCACGACGTTATTTCGATCAAAATCGCGGACGTCATGGCCAATTCTAGGCAGGTGGAAGAACCTGCGTTGCTCGGTACGATAGTCATGTTCGCTTCTGATCTTGCGAGCTAGAAACCTGCTACGATTTAGAGTGAGGAGCTCGTCTTCATCTTTTTTCAGCTGTTGATGGATATCGTGCAACCCGACTCTGGCATTATGGAGCGCTGCGGCCAGCCTTTGCATCGCCTCCTTATCTGCAGTAGAGGATCGATCGTTTGCGAACACCGCTTTGATAGCCAAGGGCAATGGAGCCCTTTCCGGCCTTTTCATCGGCTTTTCTTCGCCCTCTTTCACATTCTTTTTCTTTTTCTTGGGTTGCATTTTTGGCATGTGCTGCTTTAGCTTTGTTTTGATCTCGTCGCTAATTGGAGTCTCTGTATCCCCATATTTCATCATCAGGTTATCGATCTTGTCGATGTCGTAGAAGAAGTCTAAATTTTCTTCGAACTCTTTTGCCAGGCCATCCCTGTGAGGTTGCAAATAGGATAAGTATTCATGGGGAGCGATATTTAGCTCTTCGAGATGGTCATTTAAATCATTTGTATCTCTATCGCGCACTTTCAGCAATTTCAGAGAACCGATAAAGGTTTTCATTTCGCCTTCGCATTCGTCTGGATCGATTTCGTATTTTTGAGGATTTTGCAGGCTTCTAAATAGCTTGTTAAAGAATTTGCCATCCTCGATCTTTTGAGCCATTTTTTTGTCTTTCTCTTTGCTGAAGACAATCTCAAAACCATCCACTCCTTCATTGCGAATATGGTTGAAGCGGTGCTGCTTGCCGTGCTCAAGTTTAGAGGAGTTCATATTGTGGGTGACTGTTTTGCCCTCTTTTTGCATGCCGATCCATACTTTACCGTTCTTTTGAAGCTGTTCGACGATGGCTTTTGCGTCATCACCAAACCCGCCCTTTTCTTCGTCATTCTTAAATTTAAGAGCATTCTGCACGGATCTTGAGTAAGCCTTAGAGGCGATGCCGGCAAGAGAGATGGCGTTGTCATAAGCTTCCGAATCGATTTCAACTTTAGGCTGCTTTCCGCGAAGCATCGATATTTTCGACTGTGGCAATATTGTCATTGGAATTTTTACACTGGTGTAGACTCTTTTTTGGAATACAAGCGTATGAACATTGCCATCTTTATCTTTGAACTGGACCGTAAAGTTTCTAAAGAAGGAAAAGCATTGCGCTCCGTCTTTTCGTTTGAAGGGGAGGGATTTGATGCATCCGTTTTCGTTTTTTTCATCTTCGCCTGTGATCTTAAATCCTTTAACCTTAGCAAAATCCTTTCTGCCACTTAACTCTTTGACTTTGTCTTCAATGAATTTAATCGGATCGCTATCTCCGCAGTCGAAATTGTGGTCTTTTGTCAATCGCTTAAAAGCAGGTTCTGCTCCAGCAGATACAAAATGTTTATTATCTATTCGGCCAGTCATAGACCCTCCTTATTAATATGTAATAATAATATTAGTTAATAATTATTGTGTCAATTATTAATTAAAAGTTTTTAAATAAAAGTTTGCTTGACAAAAGAAGTGATAAATCTTAAACCGAAAGAAAGGGAGGTTTTTATGGCTCAAGTCAATAAATACATGATAGACCCTCAAGATGCGGTGATGCTTCTCATCGACCACCAGAGCGGGCTTTTTCAGTTAGTTCGAGATATCGATTTGCCTGTGCTGCGTTCCCATGTGACAGCATTAGCCAAGCTATCCTATCTGGCAAAAATCCCTACCTTTACGACAGCTTCCGTCCCAGATGGACCTAATGGTCCTTTGATCCCTGAAATTCATGAAAACAACCCCGACGCCATCTACATTCCACGCACAGGACAGATCAATGCTTGGGATAACCCTCCCTGGGTAAAAGCAATTAAAGAAACCAAGCGTAAAACTCTGCTCATCGCCGGCACTTTGACTAGCGTCTGCATGGCATTTCCCGCCTTAAGTGCTATCTCAGAAGGGTATAAAGTGTTTGCCATCGTCGACGCCTCCGGTAACTGGAGCAAAATGGCAACCGACCTAACCGTAGCTCGTGTAGTGCAAGCCGGAGTGATCCCAATTGATATGTTTGCCCTGCTCGGAGAGATCATGAGCACATGGAATCGACCCGACGCCATGGACTTTGCCTCCATCATGGTCGACCACATCGTACCTCCCTACCGCGCCCTAATGGAAAGCTACGACAAAGCGCAAAAAGTAGGGAAGGAAGGCAAAGAAACCATCCTCGACAAAGCAGCTCGATAGTGTAGAAGATTAACCCCACCCCTTTCGGGGTGGGTGGAATGATTAGTCTTTAGGATTGAGAATGTTTGATAAATTGTGAATTTTTGTAGCTGCGTGTCTGTTTCTTTCCTGAATAGCTATTGTAAGCTCTATTTGTCTGTCTTTTGGTAGCTTACTAAAGGTTGTTGAGAGTTTTTCAGTTGTTTCGTGAGTTTTACCATGAACTAGAGATTGAATCAGGTTTTCAATATCCCTCGGTTTAAGCCCTTTTAGATCTTGATGAGACTTCCAGTATTCCAAGACTAACCAATTCTCAGCGTACCAAGGATTAGTATATCCTTTAAAGGCCATCCAGTGGAGTACGCTCCATCGATTTGCGTCAACGTCAGTCCCCCAATATTCCTTTTTACCGCCTGTCATAAAACAACCCATTTGATAGCAACAATCAGATTCTTCGTGGGAGCGATTGAATTGAAAGGGGATTGACTTGGCAATGAGCCACTGTGGTGTGATTCCAGCGTTATTCCTGATGGCAGGCACTCCATACGATGCCAGAAATCGTGAAAGTTCCCAGTTTTGATTAGTGAGGGTATAGTGTATAGGAGTGTTTCCCTCTTCATCTTGAATATGAGCATATCTTCCCAAGGAGGTCTTGAGAGTTTCTTCGTAAGGTGGAGGCCAATTAGTTGGATCTAAATCTCCTAGAACTCCTCTAAATGCTTTAGTTTGTTGCAATGGCAGAAGTCTGGCAACGAGGTGCAGGGGAGTTGTCTTCTTTTCCTCGGGATTTTTATCAGAATGAACCGCCTCTTTAAAAGCGGAGAAGAATCTTGCTTGCTCTTCGTGGCTAAGCTTGGTACTGCCTGTTTGCAATGCCTTATATAGGGGACTTGTTATGTTGGTTGCATGCCGAGAGCTAAGAATGGGTAAGAGACCTCTTGCTGCGGAAAAACAATGGGAAACGGGTCGAAACATAGCGGTTCCTTTTGTGTATTGTTAAAAGTGGCTTATAATCACTTATGGAAGGACTTTATGCCTCTCAGAGCGATTCTAGAAGGCAATTCAAATGAATGCAATATAAAATTATTTTTATCTGTTTTTTTGGAATTGTTTTCTTAAGTTGTTGCAAAAAAATGGCGGAAAATCTAAGATTGTGCCCACTTGACCACTTGATGGGGTGTCGCCAAGCGGTAAGGCAGCGGTTTTTGGTACCGCCATGCGGAGGTTCGAATCCTTCCACCCCAATTGCAACATCTAACGTTGTGAAACCAAAAGGGAGTGAATGCTTCAAGAAGATGCTGTGCTCTTCTCCGGGTCATCGTACCCGAAGTTAGCGAAAGAGATCGCTCTTGCGGCAGGCATTCCTTATGGTTCTGTTCAGTGTGAAAGATTCCCCGATGGTGAAATTTCTTTAGAACTGCGAGAAAGCGTTAGAGGAAAAAACGTATTTGTAGTACAATCGGTTGCAATTCATCCAAATGAATACTGGATGGAGCTCTTGATCTTGGTCGACGCTCTTCGCAGAGCCTCTGCTAAGAGCATTATCGCTGTCATGCCTTACTTCGGTTATAGCAGGCAAGACCGCAAAGATAAACCAAGAGTGCCGATTACGGCAAAGCTCGTTGCCAATCTGCTCACTCAAGCAGGCGTCGATCGCGTAGTGACGATGGATCTGCATACGGAGCAGTTGCAAGGATTTTTCGACATTCCTGTGGACCACCTCTATGCCAGGCCTTTAATGGTCGAAGCGGTTAAGAGGGGCGGGTTCAAAAATGGAATCGTCGTAGCTCCCGATATAGGGAGTGTAAAGATCGCCCGGTCCTACGCCGAAGAACTCGGTACGGATTTTGCGATCGTGGACAAGCATCGACAAAGCGCTTTCGAAGTGGAAGTGTTAAATTTGATCGGTGATGTCCAAGGGAAAGATGTACTTCTCGCTGATGACATCTGCTCGACTGCGGGCACTTTGGAGTCAGCTGCGAAAGCGTGCCATGAGAAGGGAGCGAATAGGGTGTATGCAGCGATCACACACGGATTGTTCGTGGGTGATGCTTTAGAGAAAATCAACGCAAGTCCGATTGAAATTCTCTACTGTGCAGACACAATTCCTCTTCAAGAATCACAAGCCAAGTGTAAAAAACTTCAGGCTGTCTCTTGCGCAGGTCTATTTGGACGTGCGGTTCAATATACGCTATCGAATAGGTCCATCGCATCTCTATTTGACAATACAGCTGCCCATTCCTAGTAAGGAATCGGCATGAAACGAGGGAATACCTCGGTAATTGCTTTATAAGGAAAACAAAATGAAATTGAACGTAAGAACGAGAGCATCCGATAAAAAGAGTTCGGTTAAAGCTCTCCGCCGCGAAGGCCAAGTGCCTTGCGTGATCTACCACAGAAGTAAAGATGCGGAAACGCTTTCCGTCAATGCTGTTGAATTCTCCACCCTATTGCGCCAATTGGTGCCGGGAAGATTGAGCACGACAGTATTTTCCCTAAAAGATGATAAAGGCCATACAAGACGCGCCATCATCAAAGATATTCAGTACAATCCAGTCACTTACGACGTTATCCACCTCGACTTTGAAGAATTGATCGATGACGTCACTGTAAACGTTAAAGTGCCAATCGAGTGCACAAGCATTGCAGACTGCGTTGGTATCAAGCTCGGCGGTTTCCTACGCCAGGTGATTCGCCACATTAAAGTGAACTGCTTGCCAAAAGATATGCCTACCCACTTTGAAGTGGACATTAAGAGCATGGAAATTAACGGCCAGAAACGCGTTAAAGACCTGGTGATCCCTCAAACAATGAGGCCTTTGACCAGCTTGAACGAAGTGATTCTGGTGATCGCAAAGAGATAATAAATGTTGGATGTTGTGGTAATAGGCCTGGGAAACCCCGGCGATCGATATAAAGACACTTTCCACAACATCGGTTTTAAGACTGTCGACACTCTAGCCCAAGAATGTGGTTTTGAGTGGAAAGTGGAGCCAAAGTTTCAGGCGTTTGTCGCTAAAGGCATCAAGGGAGGGATTAAATACCATCTGTTGAAGCCGATGACTTACATGAACCTTTCCGGAGAAGCTGTGAGAAGTTATTTAAACTTCACTAAGCTGCCGGTCTCCAGCTTGATAGTTGTGTTAGATTGTGCGGACCTTCCGTTAGGGGAGGTCCGTTATAGGTCTTATGGCAGCTCCGGCGGTCATAATGGCTTGAAGAGTATTGACAGTCAGCTTGGCACCAACCAGTACAAGCGTTTGAGGTTAGGGATAGGCCGCGAGGCAACCCTCTCACTAGCGGATTACGTTCTGATGAAGCAGAGCGATGAAAGTTGGGGCAAGCTAAAGGATACGCTGAAAAATGCAGTCCTTTTTTTGACGGATGAGAAGAATTTTAATGGAGAACAACATGAAAGAAGAGAATAAAAATCTCTACGAAGGGATGTATATCTTGAGCGCAAGTTTGAGCGAAGAAGCTCGAAACAAAGCTTTAGAACGCATTCAACACGGGATTACCAGCCGAGGCGGAGCGATCTTAAAGATCCATGCGCAAGGACGAAAAAGGATGGCGTATGAAATCGACGGCCA
>JBKEAL010000008.1:0-1044 GCA_047972195.1 Parachlamydiaceae bacterium | reverse complement strand
CGAAAGAAGAAGCTATATTTCCTGTCCATTTCATAATATCAAATAATTATTGTAACTTATTTCAATCAATCCAAATTACATCAAAATACTCTCCTTTGCGCACTGCTTGCCTACAACGGTTTACGTATTGGCGATGGTGGGGCATTTGAAAAACGTCAGCCCAACATTTGCACAAATGCCCAATAGTAGCACAACCGTTGAGTTTACAACTGTCAGCCCCACTATTGCCAATACGATGTTATAGGCATACCCATTTTATTGTTATTCTTTACTAGCGTCAAAGTGTTCTACGTTTACTTTTGATTTGTCTTGTTTAATCAATTTTATGCCGTCATTGTCAAGTTTAAAATAGTCTGTTTCTGACCAATTCCAACTTTCTTCTTCACGCATATTAACTCCGGTTGCTTTAAAAAATACTGCAATTTCGTTTCCTTTTGTTGTTATAATAATTTCGTCAAACGTGTCTTGGATTGTTGATGTGTTTGGTGTCGTTGGACAGAATTCAAGTTCTTTTAGTGCTGTTGTATCGTTTTTAAACCATTGTCTAAGGAAACCTAAATGTTTGTCGGAACATTGATAACCCAAGTTTAATGCAGTCAAAATTTCGCATTTTAAATTATCTCTTTTGTCTGTGTAGTCTCCGTCCCACCAACATTCGTTACCAATAAATGTCGCCACATAACCTAATGCTGCTTTTTCTGGGGCTGAAATTGTCTTGCAAAAGTTTTCGTTGATGACAATAGAGGCACTACTGTCACGCCAAAGAAATTTTACTGTCTTGTCCGTAAGTGTAAAAGTTTCTGCCATATCAACATTAGAAACTTTGTGTTTGTCAGAGTTGCTTTTTGTCTGTCCGCAAGATGCAAGTAGAAATAATGTCGTTATGTATAAAAGTTTCATCGTGCTTGTCGTTTTTCGCTGGGTTGCCTATAACGGCAGTCCGTCTAAAAATTCGATTTTTGCTGTAAAGATAGTAAATATTAGTTTACACCAAGCGTTTTAAGCCGACAGGTTGAAAGGAGAAAAATCGGCGGTAAATCTCCG
>JBKEAL010000221.1:0-1065 GCA_047972195.1 Parachlamydiaceae bacterium | reverse complement strand
ACCGGAGATGAGTGAAGTGGAAAAAGATGTGGTGGCCCGCTCCCTGCTGGAGTTTTTCCGGCTTGGGCAACCGGAACGCTCCTTTAACAGCTACTACGATTTTGCCCGTGAGTTTATTCCCGGGCTTGTGACTGAAAACCAGCTGGATTTTAACAGCGCCGAATTCTTTTTCATCCTCTCCAAATACTACCGTGGCGGGGAGTTTGATTACCTGCTGAACCGGACGATGAAAACCAGCGAGTTTTTTGACTGCCCGTTTCTGGTCATCGAATTGGACAATATCAAGGATCATCCGGTGATTTTTCCGATAGCGACACTGATTGTGATGGACATTTTTATGCAGAAGATGCGCCGCTTGCAGGGTGTCCGCAAAGTTATCTGCCTGGAAGAAGCGTGGAAGGCCATCGCTACGCCTCAAATGGCGGGCTACATCAAGTACTTTTTCAAGACCATCCGTAAGTTTTTCGGCGAAGCGATGGTGGTAACCCAGGAAGTGGATGATGTGGTTTCCTCGCCTGTTATCCGGGATGCAATCATCAATAATGCTGACACCCGCATCCTGTTGGATGTCAGTAAATTTAAAAACAAGTTCGACCCCATCAGTGAAACGCTCGGTTTGACCCGGTTTCAAAAAGAGCAGGTTTTGTCGGTTAACCGAAACCTGCCTTCGGGGCGCAAGCTCAAAGAAGTCTTTATCGCACTGGGTGACTACTCCCGGGTTTTTGCACTCGAAGTCAGCCTCCCGGAATATTACTGTTACACCTCGGAGCAAAAAGAAAAGCAAAGCATCCTGCAGCACCGCGCAGGGACGCAGAACTTTCATGCTTGCCTCCAAGGCCTTGCCGGAAAAACACATTCAAACAACCACAAATGAAAACACAAGAACGAAAAAGCCTTAAGGAGCGGGTGACGCTCCGCCTTTTGCTTTCAGGTGGAATGCTTATTCTTCTGTCCTGTTTGCACACTTGTCCCCTGGCAGCCCAAACCCCGGTAACCGATGTTGGTGCCGGAATCCAGCGGGAAGCCCTGTGGACAGAAGAGAAAGGGATTCTGTCGGAAATCAAC
>JBKEAL010000195.1:0-2154 GCA_047972195.1 Parachlamydiaceae bacterium | reverse complement strand
GCACGATGAATAGATAATACACATGATTTTTCGCATGGAGCCGGGCAAATACGCCCTGTGAACTCCGGAAAATCATTTGTCTGCATCAAAACTTCCGCTGCCAGTTTCCAGTTACCTTTATAAATATATTCCTGCCATTCAGGCATCTTATTTCCAAGCGGGCATCCCCAATGACAAAAGGGAATACCGCAATCCATGCAGCGAGATGCCTGTTCACGCCTGTCTTCACTATTTAGAGTTTGTTCAACTTCACCAAAATCGAGAATACGCTCCTGTACCGGACGGTAACCCGCGTCTTTTCTCTTTACTGTTAAAAATGCTTTTGGATTTCCCATTTTTCTTATAATTTGAAAATTCGAAAATTAGCAGATTAGCAAATGCATTTTCAAATTTGCTAATTCCCGAATTTGCTAATTGACTTAATAATCAAATTCTACCTGTGCTATTTTTTTCTTAATAGCTTCCAGTTTTTCATCCTGCAATACCTTTTTGTATTCGATAGGAGTCACTTTCATAAATTTCTCCACTTCGGTATTCCAGTTATCGAGAATATGTTTTGCCAGAGGACTATTGGTATAGTCATAATGATTGGTTATCAACTGGCGAAGCTCGCGGCTATCATAGGTATCCTCTATCAATGTAAGTTCCACCATCTGCATATTGCAATAATAGTCAAAATCCTCGTCGATATTATATACATACGCCACACCACCACTCATACCTGCAGCAAAGTTACGCCCTGTCTTACCCAAAACCACAGTGCGCCCGCCTGTCATATATTCGCAGCAGTGGTCTCCTGCTCCTTCAACAACGGCAATTGCACCACTGTTTCGTACACAAAAGCGCTCCCCTACCCGTCCGTTTATATATATTTCGCCGGAAGTCGCACCATATAATAAGGTGTTGCCTGCAATAATATTCTCTTCGGGCTTGAAAGTAGATGTTGAAGGGGGGACGATAATAATTTTACCACCGGATAACCCTTTACCTACATAGTCGTTTGCATCACCTTCCAGTTTAAAGGTTACGCCATGAGCGAGGAATGCACCGAAACTCTGTCCGGCAGAACCACTGAATGTACATTGTATCGTATCCATAGGCAATCCCTCATTCCCATATTTCCTGGCAATTTCGCCGGATAGCATAGCGCCTACCGTACGGTTTGTATTCTTTATCACTTTCGACATTACTACAGGCATTGCTTTATCAATAGCCATACGTGAAGTAGTAATCAGCGATAAATCAAGTATATCATCCAGTTTATGTTCCTGGTCTTTTACCTTATGAATTGCATTTTCTTTTGCTTCAACAGGGAAATATATCAAGCGGGATAAATCAATCTTTTCAATTTTCTTATTTGCATCGCTCTTTACATATTTCAATAAATCGGCACGACCAACAACCTCATCCAGTGATTTTACCCCTAACGAGGCCAGATGCTCACGAACTTCTTCCGCAAGGAAATTGAAATAGTTAATCAAGTATTCGCTGCGCCCCATGAATTTTTTCCTTAATTCTTCATTCTGAGTGGCAACACCTACAGGACAAGTATTTAAATGACATTTACGCATCATTATACAGCCAAGCACTATAAGGGCACTTGTAGCAAAACCAAATTCCTCAGCTCCGAGCATGGCCGCAACAATTATATCATGCCCTGTCTTTAACTGTCCATCCGTTTGCAGATATACCTGACCACGAAGACCGTTTAGTACCAAAGTCTGCTGTACTTCTGCCAAACCAATCTCCAACGGCAATCCGGCATGCTTGATAGAACTGGCAGGGCTTGCACCTGTGCCGCCCTCGCATCCGCTGATAACGATACGGTCAGCCTTTGCTTTGGCTACTCCGGCCGCGATGGTTCCCACCCCACTCTCAGAAACTAGCTTCACACTGATTTGTGCCTTCGGGTTTACATTCTTTAGGTCGAAAATCAGTTGAGCCAAGTCCTCGATAGAATAAATATCATGGTGAGGCGGTGGCGAAATCAACGAGATTCCCGGTATTGAGTGACGCGTTTTCGCAATAATCTTATCTACCTTAAATCCAGGTAGCTGTCCGCCTTCGCCCGGTTTTGCACCCTGGGCTATCTTAATCTGTAGCTCGTCTGCATTTACCAGATATTCGGCTGTTACACCAAAACGACCTGATGCC
>JBKEAL010000165.1:0-5334 GCA_047972195.1 Parachlamydiaceae bacterium | reverse complement strand
CGTTGATGGCAGCTAGGTAGGCTGCCAGCTTTCCATCTCCCGAAGGGTCTGCGATATAAGCGTTATAGGCAGCGTTTAGAACTGTAGCTTTACTGTTGTCGATGTGATTGTTGTATACGGTGATCGCATTATTGACAGTCTGAATCGATTGATCTAGCTGCAGAGCTTTTAGTTGCGCGACAATGTTGTTGTAGGAGGCGATCAAATTGATTAAATCTCCCAAGCTAGCCGCTGAATCCGCTGAGGCGGCATACATTTCTGCGCGTTTGGACGCATCCTGGAATGAACTGATCAGCTCTTGTACCAATTGTGCGCGCAGGGAAGCAGAAAGATCGCCATAGTATTGTGCGAGTTCAGGAAATCCGGCACTCAAGGAAGCTAACGCACTATCCGATTGGATTGAGGAAAGCGATGAAGAAGTGATGCTAAGAGATCCGCTAGCCGGAGGCTGGAGAATATTAGTAGGGGTGGAAGGTCCGACGGGTCCGACACTCATAGGAATTCTCCTTTTTAAGAAGGATAATGTCTCATCTACCTAATTATATTTTAGCAAATTTGTATTTAAAAGTCGAATGCATAAGAGATTTTAATTTCTTCCGTTTTAACAGATTCTATAGCGAGTCTGTTTTTTACAAATTTCTTCCAGTAGAGGGGGGTGTTCGGTTGGTTGATCTCAGTAGATCCCCACACATCGGGTTCTTGGTCTTTATGTTTTTGGATGGAGGCAGCGAGGAGAGCAATGGCTGATCCGGTACCGCGCTGTTCGGAATGAAGGTATAAACTGGAATAGCGAATTACATTCTTTTCCACGCGATGGGTGGCGATCCAGCCAATTAACTCTCCTTTGGAGCGCAGCCCCAGGCTATTGAGCTTTTCCAGTTCGTAGTTTTTTTCAAAGGGAGAGACCTGCTGAATTAGGGGGTTTTCCCGCTCCCATCTGCGCAGTTGCTGAGTCTCTTCCTGAGTGAGATCAGTAAGAGGGAAGAGGAGCTCATCGGGATGGAGCTTAGGAGGGTGGGTTAGCCAATGGGGGTTGAAAAGATGCAAATCGAAGAAGTAGCGTGTCGTTAGCAGAGCGGGAGGCTTCCATCCTGTGTTCTTTAAGAGCTCCGTAAGCGCGTCGGCCGTTTCAGAAGAAGCGTTAAAGTGAAGCTCGATGGAGCGGATCTTTTCTGCTTTTAGATAGCTCATGAGATGAGTCATGAGTAGAGTTCCAACACCCTTTCCTCTCGATTCAGGCAAAACGAAAAAATGGGCGATCAAACTTTGGTAGATTGCCGGGAAATAGTTAGCAATGAGGACGCCGATCGGTTTCCCTTCGGAAAAAGCAAAAAATGCAGCGGTTCGGCTACTGCTTTTGGGAAAGGAAACTCGTGATGAGGCAAGAAGGGGAGCTACCGCTTGGCTTTCCTCTTCCGTAAGCTCAGAAAGGGAAAGCCGGCGGATTTCGACCATGCTTTAAGCGATTTTTTCGTTAGAGCGTTTAATGAGCGGTTTTTTGAGCCCCAACACAACGTCGTTATCGATTTCAATCGAAGTGATGCTTGTGTCGGAAGGCGCTTCAAACATCAGGTCGCGCATGAGTTTTTCTAGGATCATGCGCAGCGCGCGTGCTCCGGTGCCTGCTTCCATCGCTTTTTTTGCGATCGTTTCCAGCGCCTCTTGAGAGAAGGTTAACTTGATATTCTCAAGTTTGAACATCTCCTGGAACTGTTTGATGACCGCATTTTTCGGCTCAGTCAAAATTTTGACCAGATCTTCCTGTCTCAGCTCATTGAAATTGACGATGGAGTGGAATCTTCCCACAAACTCAGGGATCATGCCGAAGTGGATGAAGTCTTCAGGCTCAGACTTAGATAGAAGCCAGCTTTTGTCTTGCGCCTGGATCTCTTGCTGTTCGCCCTGACCGAAGCCGATGATGCTTTTTCCCAGACGTTTTGCCACAACTTTATCGAGATTGACAAAAGCGCCGCCCACGATAAACAGGATGTTTTCCGTATTGACTTTGATGTATTCCTGGTTCGGATGCTTTCTGCCGCCTTTTGGAGGCACATTCGCGATAGTGCCTTCGACGATTTTGAGGAGCGCTTGTTGAACACCCTCGCCTGAAACGTCGCGCGTGATCGAAACGTTGGAAGTCGTGCGGGTAATTTTGTCGATCTCGTCGACGTAGATGATGCCGCGCTCAGTTTTTGCTACGTCGTAGTCGGCTGCCTGAAGGAGCCGCAAAATGATGTTTTCGACGTCTTCTCCAACATACCCGGCTTCTGTCAGCGTCGTCGCATCTGCGATCGCAAACGGCACGTCCAGAATCGTCGCCAAAGTGCGTGCGATCAAGGTTTTGCCTGAGCCTGTCGGACCGAACAGAAGTACGTTGGACTTGTTGAACTCAACAGCTTCCTCTTTTTCAGGATTGGAAATTCTCTTGTAGTGGTTGTAAACAGCCACAGAGATCGTTTTTTTCGCTTCTTCCTGACCGATGATGTATTGATCCAGGCGCTCTTTGATCTCTTTAGGCTTCAAGATGCGGAACGGTTCTGTGGAAACCTCTTTTTTCTCCAGAATCTGATTGCACAGCTTAATGCACTTGTCGCAAATAAAGGCATTTGGGCCGGAGATCAGTTTTTCGACGTTTTCTTCCGTTCTCCCGCAAAAGGAGCAAATGGCATTTTCAGGTTGTTGATTTTTTTGTGTCATGGATTACTTGATTTTGGGCACGATCACTTCGTCGATCAGGCCATATTTTTTTGCTTCTTCTGGGCTCATGTAGAAATCTCTTTCAGAGTCTTGTGCGATCTGTTCGACAGTTTGTCCTGTTTTTTCCGCAAGGATTTCGTTCAGCATTTTCTTGAGGACGAGGATTTCCTTGGCTTGGAGGTCGATGTCGGCAGAAGTGCCTCCAACGCCGCCGGAAGGTTGGTGAATCATGATGCGGCTGTGAGGGAGCGCAAAGCGTTTGCCTTTCGTGCCTGCTGTAAGGAGAAGCGCACCCATCGAGGAAGCTTGTCCGATGCAGTAGGTGTTGATAGTACATCCAAGCCACTGCAGTGTGTCGTAGATTGCAAGCCCAGCTGTGATGTAGCCGCCCATGGAGTTGATGTAGATGTGCACATCTTTCTTAGGGTCTTCCATTTTGAGGAAGAGGAGCTGAGCGACGACGACGTTCGCTACATGATCGGTAATGTCTGTGCCAATGAATATGATTCGGTCTTTTAAAAGCCTGGAATAGATATCCATAGACCGTTCGCCGCGGCCGGTATCTTCGATGACATAAGGGGTAAGGGAAAGGCGTGGGCGTTCATTACTCATAGCTAATGGTTCCTTTTTCTAAACTTATATAGACCTAAATCGCAACGATCAAGTTTTTTTGGCGTGTTCGATTAAATAATCGAGCGCTTTTTCGCCGATCAGCTCAGTTTCAGCAATCATCGCGTAGTGTTCCGCTTCTTGCTCACCCGGTTGATCCAGCCCACTCATGTAGCGCTGCATCATTTTTTGAATGACTCTCTCCTGAACCTCTTTCTGGTTCGGGAAAGCAAGGTCGAAGTCGCGCAGTACTTTCGGGAAAAGATAGGAAAGCTGCAACGTTTTCTTAGCATCTTCGAAGATGCTGCGGATGGTCGTCATCCTCTCTTCGGAAGAGGCATTGCGGCTGCCTCTTTGATCAAAAGCATTTTCGCAATCCATCATCAGCGTCTTCACGCGCTCGCCCGGAAGATCGAAACTGTACTTGCTGCAGAGCAGATCGCGCATCTCGTTGCGCATTGCTTCCTTCGATTCCACTTCCGCTTCTTTGGTCAAACGCTTCTCAATGGCGCTCTTTAGCTCATCTACTGTTTGGACGCCCGCTTTTTTCGCTAGTTCGTCGGTGAGTTCAGGCAGGGTAGGTTTTTGAAGGTACTTGATGGTGAGTTTGCATTGTCGCGGCTTCACGTTCTCTTCCTCGCTTGTCCCTTCAACGGATTCGTTGACTTTCAACCCTTGGATCAACTTCATGGCCCAAGCAGGCATCTTGCCCTCTTTCATGTGGAAGCGGCTGTTGGAGTAGATGTTTTCATGCGGCTCTACGTCGATCAGATCGATATCTAGCACAACGTAGTCTTCTGGTTCTGCGCCACGGTCGGTGATGTCTTGCCAGTCCGCATGGTAAAGTTGCAGCTCGTAAATTTTTTTGTCGATTGCTTCCTGAGAAAGAGCTTCTGGCTCTACATTTTTTAAGCTGAGCTCTTCCACATTCACTTTTGGTACTTCAGGGAACGCTTCAAACTCTACGCCCACTTCGAACTGGTCAGCGCCGAGCTCTCTGATCTGCGTGACCTGGATCTTCGTATTTCTCGAATAAGGTTGGATTTTGGTGAGGTTGATCGCTTCGTTCAGAGCGTTTCTTGCCAAAATGTCTTGCATTTCGCCGCGGATCTGGCTAGGGAACTTCTGTTCGATCAATGAAATAGGCGCTTTGCCCTTTCTGAAACCGGGAAGAGAAACTTCCTTAGAGACAACTTTTAGAGCAGCATGTCTTGCTGCCTTAGAGGCAAGAGGCTTTGTCGTGATGGAAAAAGCGACTTTGCAGTCTTTGTCTTTTGCAACGGCGACTGTGACATGTTCATTTTCAAATGAAGAAGGGGTTTGTACGTCCAAAATAACCTCGGTTCTAGAATGTGAAGCGGGCGATGGGATTTGAACCCACGACCCTCACGTTGGCAACGTGATGCTCTACCACTGAGCTACGCCCGCCCGGCTTGTTTGTTTAGCGGGCGATGGGATTTGAACCCACGACCCTCACGTTGGCAACGTGATGCTCTACCACTGAGCTACGCCCGCATAAACCGATTTCGTTTTTCTAGCGGGCGATGAGTCTCGAACTCACGACATTCACCTTGGGAAGGTGACGCTCTACCAACTGAGCTACGCCCGCAAACGAAATCGCAAGTATAGGCGGACGGCGTGCTTTAGATCAAGAGGATTTTTCTTTAAGGGTGATGTTTCGTTCTAAACGCCTGCACCATTTTTGCCTCTATGGTCTTTTTCTGCACAGAAGGACTGGGGATTTTCAGATGCGGCGCCTCTTCAAATACGATCTCAGCCTTTATCCTCTTGCTTGCAAAACTGATTAAAGAAGGATCAACTTTCACACACTCTTTCAAAAAGGGGATGTTTTTCCTCAATTCCTTGTTAATGATCAAGCACTGGGTTAGCACTTCCACAGTGCGCGCCTCCTCGGGAATCGTCCCATCTTCCAAAAACGACTTCTTGATTTCTAGGGAAGATTTATTATCCATGGCATTGACCATAAGACCTCCTGTTGTTTCTTAAAAATAATTGAAAGGACAATCT
>JBKEAL010000160.1:0-12425 GCA_047972195.1 Parachlamydiaceae bacterium | reverse complement strand
TATCCATGCGCTTGGATTTTTTCATCGCACAGGCGCGAAGAACGCAAAGGAGGCAGGAGGCTCCATTTTAAAATGAAGGCGCCTCGACTGGAATATCAGAAACGCACATATCGACAAAACTACACAATCTTCTGATCGTCCAGTCGAGGCGCCTTCATTTTAAAATTGCTCATTGAGTTGCAATGCATTGCAACTCAATCTAAAAAGCTTCTAAAGCTGATATTTGAGATTTCGAGTGCCTTTGCGTTCTTCGCGCCTTTGCGATGAAAAAGTCCAAGAGTTTTGGGGCAAGGGCAAGGGGTTGTTATGATGGCATTGCGAGAGTATATTGAGCGATTTCGTAGGCTTTAGGGAGTTCTTTGGATTGGGTGGCGAGCACCTCGAGTCCTGTCTTTCCAAATCCTTTGAGAGTCAGGCCGGCTTGCAATCGCACCCACCAAACGGGGTCATTGAGAAGGGAGCGCAATTTAGGGATGGCTTGCACGGCGTAGAGCTTCTGCAGGCCAACGATCGCTTCGGCGCGGATATTCCAATCGGGATCGTTTAAGTGATCCATGAGGAGTTGTATTGCTTCGAGGCTGGGGATATTGCCTAAGGCTTTAATGGCTAGTTTGCGGCAATTGGCATCGGGGTCGTTGACGAAGGGTTTGACTAGCGGAAGGAGATTGCCGGAATAGCGCGCGGATAAAATATCCAGGCAGATCGCGATCACCTCTTTATTGGTTTCCTTCTTCAGCAGTTCTTCAATCCAGCGATACTTTTCTTCATCCACTTGAATCAAGGCGTCTCTATAGGGAAAGCGAGAGAGCTCCGTTTCCTGGCTCATCTTATGAATCACTTTGTAGAATAGCTCTTTATGATGGGCTTGCGTGATGCATACGGCAGCAGAAACTCGGACAAGATACCTGGAATCATCTAACAACTTATTGAGCAAGTGAGGGTCTGCGTGATTGGGAGAAAGAAGTAAACAGCGCGCGGCAAGTTGACGTCTAAACCAAAACCGGCTGGAGGCTTCCGCTTTCACTTTAGGCAGCATGTATTTTTTGAGGATATGCTCTTTAATTTCGACCCATCGCGGGTCGCTGAATAACTGATCGAATTTTTCTAAAGATTCTACGAGGTTTCTAAAATCGAGAAGTTTTCTTGGGATCTTCAAGGTGTCGATCGGTTTTTGATCGAAAAGGGAAGTTTCGATGATTTTTCCAATCTGCGCTTGCCTTGAGATCCTCCTGTTTTGCGACCAGCGCGTGATGAGCTTAGTGATAATGATGACAACGCAGCAGAAGAGCATCAGGTAAATTTCGAAAACCACAAGGCTAAATGCGATTTGGTAGAGGCTATATCTCAAAAGTGCGTCCATAACTTCTTGTATATAACAAATTTTAGGTTTATGGATAAGAAGATGCAATGGCTCTTTCTTTTTTTGACTATATGGACTGTTCTATGGAGTGAGCAGGAGCGCGTAGTGGCAGCGTATTTTGAAAACTACGCCCAATACCGACCGGCAACCGGCAATCGAAAGAGCTTCTCCATTGAAGATATCGATACGGTTATTTTGACAGATCTCTACTATGCATTTGCTACCTTTGGCTATGCCAACAAAGCCCTTACAGGGAATTTTGAGGTTCAGCCGACAGAAGAAAATGACTTAATGGTTCTCTATCCGCAAATGATGAGCCTTAAAAAAGCGGCCAAGCAGCCGTTGCGCCTATTTTTAACGATTGGCGGCTGGAATTTCAATGATGTACAGGATCCCCAAGGCAATGGGAAATTGACTTATCGGTTGTTTAGCCAGATGGTAGCTGATGCAAAACATCGGAATGAGTTCATCGCGTCTGCTATTGATTACGCACATCGTTACGGTTTTGATGGGATCGACATCGATTGGGAATACCCTGGGGATTTAACTCGTGGGGGGAGTGCGGAAGATTTGCCTAACTTTGTGCAATTTCTTAAAGAGTGTCACGCTGCATTTAATCAAACGGAGCCAAAGCTTCTGCTATCCTATGCCGCACCTGCACACATTCCTGAAGGGTTGCCTGAAAACTATCGAAAAGAACCAAAGAGCTACTTCAAATGGCTTGCACTATGTGCAGAGCATTTAGATCGACTGAATGTGATGGCCTATGATTACCACACACCTTACAGCGAATGGAAAATCACAGGAGCCAATTCTCCACTAAATAGGGATACAGAGAAGCAGAGCCCCTATTTTATCGCAAAGACGTTGGACAACTACTTATCCAATGGCATTCCTGCTGATAAGATCATTTTAGGACTGCCTGCATTTGGGCGAAGCTATGGAGATGTTTCAGACTTGACTGAAAGCAGTTTTGGCCCAGGGAAGCCTTTTCGAGTGCCTGGCGATGCAGGGCCCTCTACACAACAAGCGGGATACCTTTCATACTATGAAATCGTCGATCTCATCAAATCCAATCAGCTTTTCAAGGGAATGGATTCTATAACCAGTACGGCTGTGGCTTGGAATATTTCTTCAAAACAGTGGGTGAGCTATGACACACCCGAAACGACCCAATTAAAAGCGCAACTGGTGAAGGAAAGAGGCTTGAAGGGCGTTGTGCTTTGGGCTATCGATCTGGATGAATACGCTGGAGAATCTCCTTATCCTATTACCAGAAGCATCCATCAGGTGCTTAATTCTTATAAATAGTTTGAAGAACCTTTTGAACGAGGATGGAGATGTTAAAAGGTTTCACAATATATTCCAAAACCCCATGTTTAATTCCATCGCTGATGTCTTTATCTGCTGAAAAGACGGTCAGCATAAAGCAGGGGACTGGAACGCGGTAGCGATTTTTTAGTTTTAAGTAAAGATCCATTCCATCCATATCCACCAGTTTTCTCTCGATCAGGATAAGGTCTGGAAGGCGATTTTCTGAGGAGGCAAAAACATGATTTAAAGCCTCGCCGCCCTCTGTGAATGTATGGACAATCAATCCATGCATTTCAAATGCAGTTTTCAATATGCTCAGTAAGTCAGGATTGGGATCTATGATCACGATCTCTTTTTTCGCCTTTTCTACCTCTTTATGCGCCAACCTCACAGGAGCAGGATCTTTCTTGCTAGCTTCAAGAAGGCATTCTTCTCCGGCATTGAGCACTTTTGAAGCGTTTTCAAAAGTCTTGGAAATTGGAACAATGCCGCAATCGAAAGACAGATGCGCCTTTGCCTGGTTTTGGATCAGATGCATCAAAAAGCTAAATAGCTTTTTTTCGATAGTGTTAAATTCTAGCTCTTCAAAAACGATGGCAAAAATCGATTTCTTGTACCAAAAGCAGCGCATCGATCGATCTGTTTCCCACTGCAACTGGTTGCTAATATAAATCATCAAGTCTCTTACAGAAGCATCGCCTTGCTGTAAACTCCACTCAGCAAAGTTATGCACTTCAAAGAGCGCTAAATAGCTTTCAGAGGATTTCTTTAGCTGATTGTTTATTTCCGCAGTCAGCTCCTGAATACCCAACAACCCCAAATCGTCTTCTCCGCATCTTTGAGAGGCTGTTCTTCGGTTTGCAATACTCGAAATTCTCTTTTGTAGAATGTTCTTATCGATCGGTTTGAAGAGAATGTCGTCTACGTTGGCGGAGTATGCATTGATGCGCGTATCCAATGCCTCACTTCCTGTAACAATGACGATCGCGAGATTTTTATAGTTCACGTCGTGACGTAAAGTTTTCAACAGGTTGAAACCGTCATATTTTGGCAGCATCAAGTCGAGTAGCAAAATATTCGGCTTAAACTCCTGAAGCTTGCTAAATAAATCGATCGGATCCTGGATGGCAATCGTGTCTACGTCTATCTCTCCGAGCGCATCGGCTACATAGTCGCAAAAAACCTGATCGTCATCCACAATCATTACTTTAGTAGCAGACGAGGGTTTTACCGCTAAAGCTTCCTCCATCGATTTGATTAAAGCATAGCCTGAAATCGGTTTGCTGAAGATGTAGCTCGCGCCTAATTTTACTGCTTCAAAGCGCGTCTCAATTGTGTCTTTATCCAAGATTAAGGCAGTGAGAACATCCGGCTTCTTCTCCGCTTGCGCTTTGATCAGGTCCAATCCCGAAATCGATGATGCCCTAAAGCTTTGGGCCACAAGAAGACCTTGGGGATTGATGTTGGATGAACGGATCGAATCCAGAGCTATTTTAGGATCCGGTTCTACTGCGACAATGAGGTTGACCCCTTCCTTGACTCTCTCTAAAAGTTCCAGGAATTTCATGTCGCTATCGACAACATATAGCAGAGGCGTAATTGTGGAGGCAATATGTTGTGGTTCAGGTTTGATCGATGCAGTTTCATCGATGCTCATTGTGGAGTGGCGGAATCCTTCTTGTACCTTACTAACAAAGGTGTCAAGAGAAGCAAGCCAGGCAGGATCATTGACAGTGTGGGATTCGAGGCGTCCAACGATTTCCAATTCCATCGCTTTGCACAGGTCTGTTACCGGTCCATAACCAAAGGTGCCTGCCGTGCCGCTGATCTTGTGGACCGCTGCTTTGAATTCCCCAATTTCTTCGGGATGATGTTGCGAAGCTTTTGCAAGCTGCTGTAAGAATGTAATTCTATCGGGAATTTCGGCATCGTATTGCCGTTTTAGCTCCGGCATCCTGCTTTTGCGCTGAGGCTTTGCGGCAGGACTGCTCTTACGTTCTACAACAGCCTTCAGCAGGCTATCGATGTCGCGCTCAAGTTGAGACTTCGTTAGAACGTAATCTACTTTTTTATCTTGAGATGGATGATCTGTCGCAAGCGCTAGCGAGTACGCACCTTTTTCCTTTTTCTTTAGCTCATCAATAAATTGCTGAATAGACGGTTCAGATAATGAGTCGTCGAAGAGATAGAGGTTGTACGACCGATTAGCAACCCTTTCGGCAGCCTCCTGCAAAGTCTCGCAAGAAGCAATCGAGATATTTTCCGCTTCCGGTTTACTTAGAATGTAGTCAACGCAGGAAGGCTCCATGCCAACGCAGAGGATCCGATATCTGCCCGTAGCTGTCTGATTTTCCAAAATACCTCACACTATCACAGTCCTCTGCATAGTAAGACATCCCCCCTAAAGTGTAAATAATCAATTTAAAGCATCATTTATTTTGCGGACATAACTCTATAAAAAAGGGAACCACCCGTTCGCTAACGCTCACTAGAGGCCACAGAGAAAGCAGAGAAGGAATAAGGTATTCCTTCGAATAGTAGTGGAACCATACGCGCCCTGTCTTCCCTCTCTGTGGTCTCTCTGGTCTCTAGCGAGCGAATGCGAACGGGTGGTAAATTTTCCTGTCTTATGCCATTTAACCTGAGATGGTGCAATCGATCAGTTTTTTGACAGACCAACTGCTGATGTCTGCTCCTTGATCGAAGAGGGAGGCGAGTTTTTCCGCTTGAGCAGGTGGAAGCTTCGCGCTGTTGGCGAGGAATTTGTCGCGGAGGAGAGGGAGCGCTTCTGCGCGGCGTCGTTTATGGCCAATGGGGTATTCCAGGGTTTCTGGGCCAAGAGTTGTGCCATCTTTGAAGTGGATCGTTAGGCTGGAGGCGATGGAGCGCTTTTCGGGGTCTAGGTAATCTTTAGAAAATTGCAGGTTTTCTGAAGTGCGCATGAGGGAGCGGAGGGCGTCGATTTGCGGATTTTGTGCAGCTTGGTCACTGTAGTCGTGCGCATTTAACGTGCCAGTGAGGAGGGCGATCGCGGTCATGTACTGGATGCAGTGGTCGCGGTCGCCGTGGTTCTTTAAGGGGCCTTTTTTGTCGATGATCCTTAGGGCGGCTGAGTGGGTATTGATGTCAATGGCTTCAATCTCTTTTAAGCGGTTTTTGACTTGAGGATGGAGACGGGCGGCGATCTCGACAGCGGTTTGTGCGTGGAACTCAGCGGGATATTTGACTTTGAATAAGATATTTTCGACGATGTAGGAATCTAATTTCTCAGGCAATTCTAGGGGCTTGCCATCAAATAATACGTCGTGGAGTCCCCATTTAGGGGCGGAGAGGGGTGTCAAGTAGCCCTTTTCTCCACGCATTGTCAGGAGGGCAAGTTCTGTGCCTCGGGCGCAAGCGTCGCCAGCGGCCCAGCTCTTGCGCATACCTGTGTTAGGGGCGTGGCGGTAGGTTCTCATAGGGCCCAAGTCGATAAACACTTGCGAAATGGTGTCTTCAATTTGGGTTTGATTGCCTCCTAGCGCCTTTGTGCAGAGTGCTGCTGTGGCAAGTTTCACCAAGATGACGTGGTCTAAACCGACAGAATTAAAACTGTTCAGGATAGAAAAGGTGCCCTGAATTTCATACGCTTGGATCAGGGCAGTGAGTAGGTCTTTGAGCGGTCGGTCTTTATAATCGAATAAGGGGAGGAGTGCTCCCAAGTTATCAGAGGGATGCGCCCACTCTTTGGAAAGAAAAGTGTCGTTATAATCCAGAAAGCGCACGAGCAAGCCTGTTTGAAAAGCAGCCTGCACAGGATCGAGAACAAGTTTCGTCCCGAAAACGCGGGGGCCGCTGGGAACAACAGTACCTGGTATCCAGGGGCCTAAAAGCTGAGTGCATTCGGAAAAATTCAGGGCATCCAAGCCGCAGCCGATGGCGTCCAGCAGGCATAGTCTCGCATGGAAATAAGCGTTGTCGTTAAAGGAGGGAGGGTTGGCGACGTAAGCTGCCACCTGTTGAATGATCGGATCACGTTCTGGCATGAATAGGCACCCAAGGTTTCTGTTTAGGGCCGATGTAATCTGCGTTGGGACGGATCAATTTATTGTGTGTGTGCTGCTCAAAGTAGTGTGCAGACCAACCACTAAGTCTGGAAAAGACGAATAGCGGAGTAAAAAATGCGGTGGGAATGCCTAAGTAATGGTAAACTAAGGCGCTATAGAAGTCTAAGTTAGGGAATAGTTTCTTTTCTCTCCACATCACCTGCTCAATGCGCTCGCCGATAGCAAGCAGGTTTTTCTGCTCATCCGTTTGCGCCAGTTTTTTAGCAGTATTGTAGATGAGGGCAGAGCGTGGATCGTGCGTTGTGTACACTCTGTGGCCAAACCCCATGATCAACTCTTTGCGGTTTAGCTTTTCTAAAAGCACCTTTTCCGCTTCGTCAGGAGTGTTGTACGATAGGATTAAATAGATCGCCTTTTCGTTGGCACCTCCATGCAGAGGGCCTGACAGCGCCCCAATCCCGCCTGTAACGGCCGCATAATAATCGGCTAATGTGCTGGCGATGGTTCTGACAGTGAAGGTGGAGGCGTTGAATTCGTGCTCGGCATAGAGAATCAGCGATAGGTTCATCGCCTGGACCTCCTCCTCCGTTGGCGTCTCTTGTGTGATCATTCTTAACAAGCGCCCTGCAAAGCTCTTCTGTTCTGTATTCAGATCGATTCTTTTTTGGTCTACATGGAACTTGTACCAATAGAGCAAAAGCGAAGGCAGCGTCCCAATGGCGCGTTCGGCCGCGATCGTCGGATCGGACTCTTGTTCTTCCGGATCGAAATGACCCAATAGGGAGAGTTGGCTTCTCAAAGCAGTCATTAGGTTGTTCGTTGGGGGGACAGCTTCCATGAGTTTTTTCAAGGAAGGGGTCAGCAATGAGTAGTGCAGCAGCTCTTCCTGAAATCGCGTAAGTTCTTCTTTGTCAGGTAGTTCCTTGTGTAGGAGCAGCCAGACAACTTCCTCAAAAGAGGCGTGTGTTGCCAGATCGTCGATCGAATAACCTCGGTACAACAACGCTTCGTTTTCCGGATCGCACAGACAGATCTCAGACGTCCCGGCAATTATCCCTGCTAATCCGCCCTCTTTTTTCTTTTCCATATCCTCTTTTTAAAAGGCATAGCGTTACTTTGCAAGAGGATTGACAACTCATTCTTTTTCTGCAAAATCAAAGGTAAGGAGTTTTTCATGAGAAGAATCATCTTTTTAGCCCTCTTGGCAGGAACGATCGCACTTCAAGCCGAGTTTTACTATTATCAGGAACCGAGCAACGCCTTCCCGGACGAGAGAGTCACTGCGCTCGGCTCAGATGAAGAGATCTCGAGAAAGATCCAGGAAAAGCTCAATTCCGATACCTGGTCTAAGAAAATCGAAGCCTCCAATTTTCAAGTGAGTTCAGGCGCCGTCACCATCCAAGGCGAGGTCAAAACTCAGTCAGATAGAGACAGAATCGCCAACGAAATCCGCAGAATCAGCGGCGTCCGCAGCATCGACAACCAGATCACCGTCCAACGCAGATACTAATCCTCCCGGATTTTTGATATAAAAAAGCAAGATAGGCAGGATCCGCCTTCGGCTTGCAGGATACTGAAAATTAACTGACAAGCAAATAGGGCCACAATTAGGGTTAAATGACGATTTCATCTCATTCCCCATCCTGCAAGCCGAAGGCGGATCCTGCCTATCTTGCTATTTTTTATTCTAAGTTTATTTAAGTTGCGTGCTTGGGGCGGGAGCGGTAGATGGCTCTCAATGCTGTGGGGGCGAGGAGGGTGGTTAGGGCGATCACTAAGATGATCGAAGCGTACACGTCATCTTTAAACACTCCGGAAGTGAGGCCGACGTTGGCAAAGATCAGCCCAACTTCTCCTCGGGGGATCATTGCAGTGCCGATGACCAACTTTGAATGGAAAGACTCTTTCCATAATGGGAATGCAGCCAGGAGTTTACCCAGGATTGCTACCCCGAGAAGCGTTAAGGTTAATCCCCAGATCATGGGGGAGCTCCAATCGATTTTTTGCAGATTTAACGATAGGCCGATTGCAACGAAGAAGATGGGGGTAAAGAGGTGTACGATCGGTTTCATTTGCTCTTCGATTTTATGGCTGAATCGTGGAGCTTCATGGAGGAAGGCTGCAAAAGGGAAGAAAAACTGGCGCGACAGGGCAAGCCCTGCGGCAAAGCCTCCAAGAAGTTCCGGTGCGCCTAATTCGTAAGCGATCCAGGCAAAAGAGAGGATAAGCGAGACTATAGTGGTGGGTAGCAGCCCCGGAATTGCGCTGATTTCGTCCCACTTCTTGATTGTATGGGAAACGCCTTTGGCAGCGATGGGAGCGATGACAAAGAAAAGAGCGATGAAGATCAGCACTTTTCCTGCATTCCAGAGGTCGACAATTCCTGAGGAGGAAAATTCATATAGCATTGAGAGCAGTACGATTCCGATGATGTCGTCTAAAACAGCAGCGCCAATGATCACTTGAGCTTCAGGGCTGTTTTGTTGGTTTAAGTCTTGTAGAACGCGCAAAGTGATTCCAATGCTTGTAGCTGTCAAAGTGGCGGCAATGAAAAGGCAGGCTAGTATAGAAAAATCAAAGAGATAGTAAGCAATTCCTAAGCCCCCTATGAAGGGCAAGACGACGCCTCCTATAGCAACGGTTAGCGCTTTGCCGCCGGCAGACGTCAGTCTTCCGACGTCTGTTTCAAGACCCACTTCAAAAAGCAGAAGAATGATTCCGATTTGCGCCAAAAGTTGTATGGGCGGGGATAGCTCAACCCATCCAAATAAACTGGGCCCGATTAAGATCCCTGCACACAGTTCTCCGATGACTGAAGGGATAGTAAAGTAGGCGGCGATTTCCCCCATGATCCGTGCGGAAAATAGGATGATGACGATCTGAATCAGAAATACGTGCGGTTCCATTTAGACCTTATGCGAATTTCGAAAAAAGTCTACTCAAGGAATTCTACGCGGCCGGTCGATGCTTGGTAATAAGCACCTGCAACTTCCACTTTTCCTTCCTTAAGAAGTTGTGCAACCTCTCTCGATTTAGCGATCTCTTGCATCACGTGACGGATGTTGATTTTTACGGCCTCTTCTAAGGTTAGAGCCGATCCAGGCTTGGTTTCATGCAGAAAGGGAGCAATTTGTTCGGCCACAGCTTCAATACCGGCTGTTTGTCTTGCCATCACTGCTTGAACAGCGCCGCAGTTTTCGTGCCCAACCACTAATATGACCTTTGAGCCCAGGTGAATCACGCTATAATCGATGCTGTCCTGTTCAAT
The DNA here is from genome assembly GCA_047972195.1 of Parachlamydiaceae bacterium. Taxonomy (GTDB): domain Bacteria; phylum Chlamydiota; class Chlamydiia; order Chlamydiales; family Parachlamydiaceae; genus CAZSDA01. Next base: position 2,437 of record JBKEAL010000160.1, on the reverse strand, counting down.
GGGTCCGCACACATTGCCTGCAGTGCGGACGACAAACAGGTCGCCGATCGTTTGGTCGAAGAGCAGTTCAGGCGGGACGCGCGAATCGGAGCATCCCATGATGGTAGCGAAGGGCTTTTGTTTGTCTACAGTAGCCAATCGAGGCTTATCGATGTCGTAGCATAACTTCAAATCATTTGCTAAATAGCGCTTGTTGCCTTCTTTAAGGCGGTCTAATGCTTCACCTGCTTCTAAAGAGTGGATGAAGAAAATGGCTGTGAGAATGGTAAATATTTTCATAACTTTTACCATGGTCGATGGGCCAGTTTTCGTCAAGTATCCAATTGCAACAGCTCTTCCCAGCGTGCGTAGAGAGTGTGGATTTCCTGTTCTTTTGCGGCGATGTCTTGGTAGAGTTTTAGTGACTCTTGAGACGGTAGCGCAGCTTCTGCCGTACGCAAATTAAGTGCTGCAACCTCCTCTTCCAGTGTTTCAATTTTTTGAGGAAGTGTATCTAACTCCCTCTGCTGGTTGTAACTGAGTTTTTTCTTTTGTGGAGGCGGTGAAGCCTTTGCAGGGGAAGAAACGGTTTTTTTGGTAGCAGCCGCGGCCTTTTCAGCGGAAGCTGCCTCCCATTGGGCGTAGTCTGCAAACAGAATGGAATCGCATCCGGTACCAAGGCCGATGATGTGGGTGGCTACGCGATCCATCAGGCAGCGGTCGTGTGTGACCAAAACGACGGCGCCAGGAAACTCTTCAAGACTTTCCTCCAGTACTTCGAGGGTGGGGATATCCAGATCGTTGGTCGGTTCATCGAGGAAGAGAATGTCTGCGGGCATGAGCATCAGGCGTGCGATTAGGATGCGGGCGCGCTCTCCACCTGATAAGACGCTGACAGGCAGGTTGAGGCGGTCTTGCGGAAAGAGAAACTTCTTTGCCCATCCATTGACGTGGATCTGTTGGCCATGGTAGTTGACGTAGTCGCTATTAGGCGAGAGCGCTTCTTTTAAAGTGATGTTAAGCGGGATGGTTTCCCGGTGCTGGTCGAAGTAGACGAGTTTTAAGTCTTGGGCGACCTTGATTGTCCCCATGTCGGGAGGAATTTCGCCTGCGAGAAGCTTCAGAAGGGTGGTTTTTCCGGTTCCATTGGTTCCCACGATCCCCAAACGCATTCTTGGAGAAAGCGTTAGATCAACATGTTCAAACAGCTTTTTGCTGCCAATCGATTTGGCAATGTTTTTAGCAGCAAGAAGCTTCTTAGTTTCCCTTTCAGAGGCTTCAAAAGCAAGGTCGACCCGCTCTTTTTTATTGCGCGTTTTAAGGCCGGAAAGTTCATCCATCAACTCATACGCTTTTTTGATGCGTGCCTGAGACTTTGTTGTCCGTGCCTTTGGAGATCTTTTGAGCCAGTCTGTTTCTGTGCGTACCATGGAAGCGATCGCCCGTTGTCTCTGCTCTTGACCTTCCAGAAATGCCTTGCGCTGCTCCATGAAATCTCCGTATGAACCTTCGGAAAGAAGGATTCCTCCGGGATAACAGGAATTTAACTCCATGATGCGGTTGCAGCAGTTTTCCAGGAAGTAACGGTCGTGGCTGACGAGGAGGTAGGTGATCCGTTCTTTATTGAGGAAATCTTCCAGCCACTCAATGCCTTCCAGGTCGAGGTGGTTGGTCGGCTCATCCAGTAACAGAAGATCAGGCTCTTCCATTAAGGCCCGTGCAATATCGAGCCGTTTTTTCCATCCGCCGGAAAGAGAGCTTGCGATCAAGTCGTATTGCGTAAATCCTACCTTGCTAAGCAAAATTTGGGCGCGGGTTTCATTCTCATGAGGATCGCCGGATCGTGCCGAAGAGACAACTAACTCTAAAATCGTGACAGCGGGAAATTCAGGTGATTGCGACGAGTATCCGATCCGCATGTTTTGCTTGTATGAGATGTGGCCATCATCCGGCGGCTCTAATTTCATGAGGATTTTCAGCAGCGTGCTTTTCCCCGCCCCATTAGGGCCGATCAAGCCGATCTGATCTCCTTTATTGATCGAAAAGGATAATCCCTTAAATAAAGGCCGGCCGCCGAAAGAGTTGGAAACAGAATGGAAACTTAACACGTGAAATAGGATAACAGATCGAAGCATTTCGACCAAATGATATATCCATTCTGGTTTGGTCTTGACCAAATCCACATATATGGTATAATTGGTCATATGGAAAAGTATTTGCGAAGATTATATCAACCTCTCGTTGTAAACCACTTCAAAAAGTATCGGCAGATGCTGTTTTTGATGGGGCCAAGACAGGTAGGAAAAACAACTCTAAGCTTGCATTTGAAGGAGCAGCTTGAAGGCGAGTTGTATTATCTTAACTGGGACAATTTAGAGCATCGGGAATTGATTTTACAGGGGCCTGGTGCCATCGCGCAGTGGGTTGGTCTTGATCGACCCAAAAAAAATCCACCTTT
>JBKEAL010000129.1:0-18710 GCA_047972195.1 Parachlamydiaceae bacterium | reverse complement strand
CCGGTTCCTGGAGCTTTTCTGCCATCTTTAAGGAAAGTCCTGCCCACATCCAACGCGTTGTCAATCTAGGCTATGACGTTGTGGAAATGGAAGCCGCCACCCTTAACGCCATTTGCCAGGAAAAAGGCGCCCAATCGCTTTCCCTCTTTGTGATCAGCGACTCAATCACCCTAGACACTTGGACACCTCATATCAAGGAACCCATTGTGCGAAAGCATCTGCATCAACTTGCCGATTGGGCTTTAAGCTTTAGCAGAGCTTCTGATTAGGCGATTATTACATTTTTTGGAACCAATAAATGTAAGATGAGAAAACTATAGATATTTTGCGATTAGATTCCTTAAGCTAAAAGGAAACCCAAGAGTAACCATGTTCAGCGCTCGGATGCGTAAATTCTTTTCTTATTACAAGCCCTATTTGGGGTTGTTTTATGCCGATATGGGGTGTGCTATTGTCGTCTCAGCCATGACTTTGGCAATTCCGCTGTGCGTGCGCTATATCACTAAGAGTTTGGCAGAACCGGGGCCGGATGCGATGCAGAGCATTGCGATGATGGGCGGGTTGATGCTTCTGCTGCTTGCAGTATTGATCACGTGCCACTCTTTTATCGACTACAAGGGGCATGTGATGGGCGCGCTGATGGAGCGCGACATGAGGAATGAGCTCTTTGCGCATTATCAAAAGCTATCGTTTAAGTTTTACGACGAACATCGGACAGGCCAGTTGATGACCCGCATCACGCAGGACACATTCAATTTGGCTGAACTATTCCACCACGGGCCTGAAGATCTAGTAATCTCTTTTCTCCACTTTGTTGGCGCATTTGTCATTTTGAGCTTCATCAATTTCCAGCTCGCGTTGATCGCCCTGATTTTTGTGCCGCTCATGAGCCTGTATGGCTATTACTTCAGCGGGAAAATGCATAAAGCACTGCGCCTAAGCAGAGACCGCATCGGCGATATCAATGCTCAGGTCGAGGACACGCTGGGAGGCATCCGCGTCGTTCAATCGTTCACCAATGAAAAGATCGAGCAGCAGAAGTTCAATATCGAAAACGACAAATTCCTCGCCAGCCGGAAAAAGAGCTATGGAGCAGAGGCGTACTTTTACGACGGCATGCTCTTCTTTACGCAGTTACTTTCCATTGTAATTGTCATCTTCGGCGCAATTAGTATCGTCCAAGGAGGCATGGATTTAAGCGATCTGATCACCTTCCTTTTGTACATCGTCATCTTGATTGAGCCGGTCCAAAGATTAGGTAACTTCATCCGCCTCTATCAGGAAGGCATCACAGGCTTCCATCGCTTCATGGAGGCATTGGAAGAGGAACCGGAGATCGTCGACTCCCCTCACGCCCATCCCCTTACTCACATGAAAGGCGCAATCGCCTTTGAAAAGGTGAGCTTCAAATACAAAGAGGGTTACGATCACGTCCTGAAAAACCTTTCCCTAAAGATTGCCCCTGGTGAGTTTGTTGCACTGGTCGGCCCTTCCGGTGTTGGGAAAACCACTCTCTGCTCTCTAATCCCCCGCTTCTATGAAACGCGAGAAGGAACGATCACCATCGATGACCAGGACATCCGCAATGTGACCTTGCACTCCTTAAGAAGTAGCATTGGCATGGTTCCCCAAGACACCTACCTCTTCTCAGGAACCATTCAGGAAAACATCCGATTTGGCAAACCTACAGCTAGCTTTGATGAGATCATCGCCGCCGCCAAACAAGCTAACGCCCACGAATTCATCCAATCACTTCCTCAAGGATACTCTACAGATGTCGGTCAGCGCGGTGTTAAACTCTCCGGCGGCCAAAAACAGCGCATCAGCATTGCCCGTGCCTTCTTAAAGAATCCTCCCATCCTCATTCTCGACGAAGCAACCAGCGCCCTAGATAACGAAAGCGAACGCGCCGTTCAGGAATCTCTGGAACGCCTCATCCAAAATCGCACCACTCTCGTCATCGCCCACCGTCTCTCCACCATCAAAAACGCCCAACGCATCCTCGTCCTAACTGACGACGGCATCACAGAGCAAGGGACACATAACGAACTGATTGCCTTAAATGGCGCTTACGCTAACTTGTACAACACGCAAGCGCGTATTGAGGATGTTCAATGATTAGCCAGGAAATAATATATGACTGTAAACGCGATACCATTCCAGCAAATTGCAACCCAATTAAAAATCACAGCAACTCCTGTTGATGCTGATTCAAAACTGAATTTCTCCCTCGCGGAGCTCATTGAGAAAAATCATTGTAACCTGGGTACGCTTGAGGATATTCCTAGAGCACCCATGGACCTCATCATTTCTTTCCTCGATACCGCAACGGCCTTCTACCTAAAAATCACATGCGCTGCTTTCCGAGCATTAGTAAGGGAAAATCTTCAACAAGAAGCAAGATATACGCTCCGATTTTTTGATTTGGCAAGCTATCAAATGGTGGAGGAGAGTAATGAGCTCAACGGGAGGGACATGGGAATGTGGGACCTAACAAAACCCATCGCTCAAAGAGGCGATTTTAGTACAGCCCTTAGGAATGTCGCTACAGTGGAAGACGAACCTATACGGATGCTAGTCTATAGCCACATTGCCTTAATGCAGGCTTTTCGTGGAGATTTAACTGGAGCTAAAGAATCTCTAAATAGGATCGAGTCTCAACCGATGCGTGAATGTGTTTATGAAGACGTTGTAAAGAAATTGGCGAAATGCGGCGACGATGCTAATGCTATTACAATGGCAGACACTAACGGAATGCTTGAGAGATGCAAACTAACTGCTTACAAATACATCATCCGCTCACAATTTTCTCGAAGGGATGAAGCGAAAGCCTTTGGAACAGTTGAGGCAATCGATCAGAGTGTGCTCGGTATGATGAAGCCAAAACTTTACGTGGAACTTGCCATACTACAAGCAAAACATGGGAATCGTGCAGGCGCTAAAAAAACAGTAGATGCCTTGGTGAATCAAGCTGACAAAGACAAAGCAAACAAAGGCATCGTCAAGGCCCTAATTAAGGTTGACACCTTACCAAAGAAAAAAGCTCTCAAGCCTCGCCCTCAAAAAAAGTTCATAAGTCTCATTAAGCAAGGAAACTTCAAGGAAGCTCTTGAACGCATGAATAAAATAGCTTATATATCCAGTCGAGCCAAAGCATACCAGCAAGCGGTCACAGTGCTTTACGAAATGATTTCTTCTGATTAAAACCCTGATCCCAGAGCGATGCATTGATTACCTTGCAAGGCACCTATGCGAACCTCTATAATACTCAAGTTTGCTAGAGGCTGATTTATTATGAAATGCTTGATAAAACTCTTTGCAGTCTATTTAGGAGGAAGCGCTCCTCGATCAAATATCGAACTTCACGATGTGGTATTTGTAGCAGGATCTTCCTTAGAAGAAACCTATCCTAAATTGAAAGAAAAGTGGTTTGGTTATCCTGAAAAGATTCCTCACATTGATTCATATATTGAGCTGACGCATGTGGATGGCTATCACATAAGTTTGACTTGCGACTCAAGTCACAAAGAAACACATAAACTTTACTTTGTTAATTTTGGAGCTTATACAGAGAATCTATTTGGCGAAGTGCATCAGTCAGCATTTTATGTGGCAAAAGATAAGACTGAAGCAACTCAAAAGGCAAGAAATGAGCTTTGTGTTGGAATGATCCAATCCCACTTAGATAACCACTTAGAAGTTGAAAAGCTTATAAATTATGGCAACTACGATGTCGACGATATTCTCGAGATTGAAAATGTCGATGGCTATCGTCTTCAATTTACTCCTTGCAACGAGAATAAAACCTCTATTGCACATCCCGGCTATGTCAAACTTAAGGTTGAGTGACTACTCTTTACATTTTACTCATCCCATAACTCAGGATGTAGTTTCTTTAACGCTTCAATTTCTGCTTTCAGTTCAGAGTTTGGTACAAGCTCATCCTGATTGATAGGTGCGCGAGTTGTAGGATGCGTTTCAAGCATGTTCCAGGTCGATTTATCTAAAATATAATTTGGGGTGGATGGATGATGGTAAGGGTCTGTCATCGGTTCTTCAGTGATGATATCGATAAACTCCTCGGGGATCTTTACAAGCCCCGGCACCTTGCTTTCCAGGGCTTCGATCTTTTTACCGGTGTCTTTAAGGCTCTGCAATACTTCAGTTGCCCGTTCCATTTTGGGTTGGAGGTAGGCAATAACTTTATCTTCAAAGGCCTGGTCAGGTGAGAATTTGAGAAGGACAGCTTCCAAAGTCTGGCAAGTTTGCTGATAGGTTTGCACCGCCCTAGTTGTGGAATGCACCATTTCATCCCAAGCCTTTTCAAGCTGCTGATAATCTTCTTTTGTCTTGAAGTTGCGTATCCTATCTTCTATGTGAGCTACTGATTGATCCCACTCTGCGAGAGATTCAGGCTCCGCAAGTAAATCTTCGTCGATATAAGCTGTTTTTTGTGGCGTAGAAGCATGCATCAGATAATCGCGGTGCGTTTGGATCGGCTGTTCTTTAAGATGCTCGACAAATGCATCTACGTTTATGGAAGGGATGATACATGCCATTTGAGGCTCATCCATGACAAAGGTATAGCTCAGCATCACTTCAGGGTCATCATGCGCCAGTGCAGCCAACGTGTAGAATGGAGTGGTTGTCACCAGATCAGTTAATGGGAGAAGCAGATCGTTTCTGGTTTCCTGATTTGTTCCCTGGATATGCTCGTTTTCTACCTCAGCGAACACTTCTACCATCTCTCCATGAAAATAGTGAGAAGCTACCGGCGCTCCAAGCCACCTGGTTATTGTTTCTCTGGAAACTGCGGCGATGGCTTCTCCAATCTGGTCAGGAGTAAAGAACGGCAATAGAGTCATCTTGCAATCCAATGGCAATTGCTCTAATACTTTCAAGGCATTGAAATTTTCCAGCTGAGTAATCGTCTTTTCTCTTTCGTCCAGAAGTTCGGTTGCACTTACCATATTGAGTCCTGAACCCTCCTCATGGTAGTGAGAGTAAAGTTTAAAGAGGGAAAAAAGCTCTGCGCTTAGAGGAAAACTTCTATAAAAACCTGCAAGATACTCTGGAGGGATATGTAATAGAAATAAGTAGGCTAGATCAGCTCTTATGTCAAATGAAGAATAATCGAGAACGTTCATCTGTTCTTCTATATGCGTCAGAGTATCATCCAGAAGCTCTTCCTGCAATTCATATGAAATGTTTGCCTTCGGATCCAAGAGTAATTCCAAATAGAGTTTTTTAAGAATACGCGCCGTAGAAAGGTCGTTTACTTCGAAGACGGGACATTCACTAATCTTTACACGGACAAGGTGTTCCAAGCCATCTAAGCTCTGATTAAAGTGGATACAATGACTTACTTCCAGTTCCCTAAGCTGTTTCAGTTGATTCACACTTTGGTTGAAGGCAATGGAGCCTTCGATTTTCAGACTTTCAAGACTCTGAAACTTCTTAAGGTCAGGTAGGAAATTGGGGCAGTTCACGACTTCCAGGTGTTTGAGGTTTTTTTTATTGAAGCATCGGTCACTCTTCGGATCAAATGAATGATTCTGGATGATGAATGTTTCGAGATTGGAAGCGCTTTTCAATAAATCATAGATGAACCGTGTATTAAATACTTCAGGATCAGCAGTATCCGTCAATTCCAAGTGCGTGAGCCAAGGAGCCACTTTTATCATTTCCTCTCTAGAAAGTCGTAAAGATGCGATGGGTACTTTATTTTCATCGATGTACTTCGCTAGAGATTCATAGTAGAGATTATCATCTATCTCTTTGAATCCCTGAATCTTATCCAGGCTTAAAGAGCCTGAAGTCGCTGCAATCGCCTCAATCGCCACACCTACCAGTCCCCGCTCCCTCGTCCTGCCGAGAAACCAGGTAGAGACCTGATTGATAACGCCTTGTTTTCCTCCTAATGCATCGATCCGTTTTATGGAATTGAGAAATCGCGCAACTTCCTTTAAGTCTGAGCCATTTACAACATGAAAATGCTCATTGACGGCTTTGTCAACCTTCATCATCAATGGCGCAAGTTCTTTATTCTTACTACTATGGAGTTTATATTCTATTTTTTCTAAATAGGCATTTAACTGTGAGAAATTTTGAGGCACAACTTTCATAAACTACCCCACTATTAATTACAATTATATAACAATAATTAATTATTAAATTACTGTTTTATAAAATAGTTGACATTTATTGAATTTTTCCTTAGAATTGCCTCCATGAACAATATAAATTCTGACCTGAAGCATACAGCCAAAGTTTTCTCAAGAGCCGCAAGATTTAAGCCGCGCGTCCATCGCCGCTATGTCAAACTCGAAAGAGAGGGCGGGATTTGCACAACGCGAAGAAAAGACCGCACCCCATTAAAAAGCGTATTTAGGCGTACCCAAAGGCAAATTCAAGAGACGTTCAGCACACTCACCTATGAAGACCTCGAAAAAACACAAAGAGCTTTGAGCAAGATCTCACTTGCGACAGAAACATTGAGAGACCGTTATGCTCGCCGCGCAGGAAATATTTTTGTCCGTCTTGGCTGGATCAAGCCTCGAGAAAAGATGGACACTCTTTATAGAGCTGACCAACTGCTCGAAAAAGTTCAAGCTGCCCAGGAAATTTTAGCTAAAATCTCTGAGGGCGGCGATGACCTATCCTCACTAAAAAATCAGTTTCTAGTACTTAATCGCAGGGGATTTTTGCTTAAATTGGCTCAAAACTCTGAGGAAGGGATGCTTTTCGAAACCTGCCGTCCCGTCATTGAAGAACTTGCCACTGAACGGTTCATCCAAGGATATCCTCGATCTAAATTTCTCCCCTACGTCAACTACAGACAGTTGTCCTCAGCAGCTAATCTTCGACTACCTCAAGGCCATAACGACGAGTTTGAGCCCTTACGACATCTTCTACGCAATCCAAGAAGAAATTTTTTTCTTCCTAACAATTTCAAAGTTAGAGACCTCCCCATTTGGATGAAGATCGCAAGAGATTGTGGTAATCGACATCTCCTAGCTCATGTATATATTGCTGAGACAAGATCGATCACTGCTTACGTAGTGTACAATATTCGTCGACTGATCAGGAATCCTGCGGCTCAGATAACTAAGAGGTATTTAGCAGACCTCCAGATGCTTCAGCGTACTCAATTACTCAAAAATGATGAGTTCAGACGCGCGGCAGGTCTGGACGGACCATTTTTTAGAGATTTAGCGGATCTTGAAGAGCCGATCACCACAGAGGATTTTCGTTCAAAAGCGATCTTGTTTACATTGCAAAGGCACACAAACCTGGATCATGCGCACGCATTCTTACCCTATATTTTTGAGGCAGAGAGACTAAATCGTGCATTGGCTTCTAACCAATTCACGTTAAAAGATACCGAAACTCTCCACACCATCTTTATGCTTAGATTGTTCCATGACGACCAGCTCGCGGAAACATTTAAAGGGGACTTACCTCTGGTCCATAAGATCATGTCCAAAAATCCTCGCTATGAAGAGGAAGAAGAGCCCAATCTTCAAACTTCGGCTCTGATCTATATGTATCAAGTGATGGAGCTAGATGACGCAGCTGAAGTAGCTAAGAATCTGTTTATCTTCGAAGCGCTAAATCGCTTAAACAAGCTATTTTTTGATAAAGATTGGAAAGACACCGATTACAGGAATCTTCTCCAGGTTGCCAAGGAGGATCTTATCCACGACGAACATTTCGTTGAAGTGTTTGGAGATAGAATTCCACTTTTGCAATCTCTAAACAAGCTTGGACAGTATCCTGAAGATTATCGTTTTGCCTTAAGAGTGGCAGCCTTCATTTTACAAGTTGAAAAACTTTGTGATCCGGCTCAAATAAATTTTGAGGTAATACATGCATTTGAAATGGGCCCAAAGAGACGTTTAGATAGGGTCAAAGAAAATGGCAGTATTTTTCAATTGGCAACGCTTGGAAAACATTTAAGCCGCGCCGATGAAAACCTCTATGCTGAATTTCGAAAACTGTTTCCACGCATCGCCGAACTGCAAAGACTAGCCTGCCTCCCACATGAGGCCCACGAGCCATTTGAAATCTTCGCTTTACGCTTTAGCATGGATCAGAATGATAAACAAGCATGGACTCATCTGATGCAAGCCTCCTATGTCGATCGAAAGCTGCCTTTCACAGGATTGCAGATCGAGATGCCGAACATCAACGAAGTTTCCGCAGGAACAATGGCTGTCATACAGCAAAAGCTTCCTTACGTAGCTCATGCCATGATCGTAAAGAGCAGAGGAAACACTCATCCGGATATGTCATTGGATGATCAGATCCTATGGAGAAAACCTGTCGTACTTGGAATTTCAACTTATAACAATCATGGGAGGAAGTTCTCAAACACAGGACAGAAACTGCTTCAATTTGAGTTTTATGGTGATTGCTCAGTCGTAGTAAATGGAAGGGAACGCAAAGTTGACTCAAAACTCATTCAGAGGGTTCTTCAAGGACAAAACGTTGTAGACGAGAACGGGCGTTTGAAGTTGCCTGTAGAATTAACCCCTAAAGAACTAAGCGTCTTTTTGCAATATTGTTACACTGGATCTATTGCGCTCCATTCCACCAAGGTTCTTTTCGCACTCTACGCTAAAGCGGATGCCCTTGGATCTGAAATGCTCAAAAACCATTGCTGCGCTATGGTAATAGGCAGTGTATCAAAGAACAACTGCCTGGAGATCTACCAAAAAGCGCGTGCTCTGGGAATAACACCGATCATGAAATATTGTTCATGCGTTGTTCAGGCTTACAAGCCCGATGGCCCCTATACAATAAAGCAAAGAGCGATCGTCTCAAGCATGGTAAAAAGCCACTTTGATAGACCTATGGATATGCCGCCATCGACTTTCGAAGATCCTATAACATCACTAGAATCGGACTTCAGGTTGATTGGAAATGATGACGTGGAAGTGAAAACCTCTCTTCCTCTCTTGGCTACTCAAAGTTCATACTTTGAAGCAGTGCTCAGAAATAACACATTATTAGAAACTGATTTGAAATTGGCTCTTTTTGAGCAGTTTAATGGAACTACCCTATCTCACATCGCCCATTTTGCTGAAGCAAACACACTACCTGAAAACCTATCTACGCTTGACCTTTACGAACTTATGATGGCAGCAGATTACTTCCTCATGCCTGACCTGACTCAAAAGATTTTAACAAAAATTAATAACCTCAAACCTAATGACATCATCAGTGCAATTCAATCCGCTGATTTTGAAGGGTTCTCAAGTGAAACTTTAAGACGCGTCATCGCATTTCTTTTAACTGACACAGTGAACGAGATACTATCCGAAGAGGACAAAGCAGAACTTAAGCTTGCCGCCACTTACTTTCTCTTACCTAAACTATTACTCGCAGTGGATCAACCTCCTCCCCTTCCTCCTATTCATGTAGTCGCACCTCCCATCCGTAACGCTCCCGTTCTTGCAACCACTCTTCCTCCCCCTCGAAGACCTATCCTTACGCAGCTGCCTCCTCCACGAACACCCATCATTGAGGATATTCCTACTCAAAGATACCGCATCGAACACGTCCGGGAATTCTCACCCTACCCACCCGGAATTCCAATGGGGAACAACATGTATATGACCTATCGCGAAGTAAAACGCCCTTATTAAAAATAACTTAAGGAGCCCATCATGCACAAAATCCTCATCGCCCTATTCATACTTTGTTCTGTTAGCTTATTTGGCGAGGTCGTCCATGCGCCTAACCTCGACGCCATTCAATCAAAGATCGGCCAACTGGATGAACAAGCCCTGGTCGTTTTTGATGTAGACTTTACGCTCATTATCCCCAAGGATCAGATCTTACAACCGGCAGGAGAAGCATACTACCAGATCTTCTTGACCAAACTGCGTGCGATGAAGGAGGAAGGGGCTCGCCTTGGAAGCATCATCGCACTGCAAGCGGAAGTTGCTTTAGTCAATCCCTGCAGCCTCACACTGCTGGATCAACTGAAAGACCGACAGATAAAAACGATCACCTTAACTGCCATGCCTACAGGACGTTTTGGAACGTTCGAATCCGCCGAAGACTGGAGATTTAAGCAGTTAAAGGATCTCGGCATCGACCTCTCCTGGTCATTTCCGGAAAAGCCTTACATTGAATTTAACTCGCTGGATCCCAGCAAAGCCAACCCCGTCTTCAAAAAGGGCATCCTCGCCTCCGCAAAACACCCCAAAGGACAAGTCCTTGCAGCTTTCCTGAATCAATTAAACCTAAAGCCCTCCCACGTCATTTTCATAGACGATCGCATGGAGTACATCCATTCCGTCGAAGCAGAGCTCGACAAAGCCGGGATCCCGCACACCTCCTTCCACTACACAGAAGCCCTCGATGCCTCCCAAACCTTTGACAAAGCACTTGCCGACTTTCAACTGGATTATCTCCTTCAGCATGGCACCTGGTTAAACGATGCCCAAGCTGAAGCCATTTTGAATAGATAGTTAATCCTTAAGTGCCTATAGTAGACACAAAATCTCTCCGGGAGCGAACCGTGAACTTTCTATTAGGACCACATCATCAGGTCATCATTCATGCACAGCATGCGCCTGCAAATCCGACTCATGGCGTCATGGAGCTAACAGAGCTGGAAACTGTTGTATTGATGGGAACGGTATATGATGCTTTTGACTTTTCTCGAAAGGTTCGCAGTGTTGCCTATATTCAGTTGGACGGATTAACAAATGTCATCGAATCGATCTGGAAAAAGGCAAGAGATGTCATTGATCAGCTGTCTGAAAACATTATCGACCCACGGCAAAAAGAAGAGTTTATCAATCTAAGAGACGCATCTCGCACTTTTGCAGCACGGGTAGAAGATCAAGCCAACTCAAAAGAGAAAAAATACAAGATGTTTGGAGAGTTCGAATGCGACGAACTCATGCAAACTGCCATAGCCGTTGATACAGCAGTAAAAGGCTTCGCACAGGGAAACATTACCATTAGATTCGAACTGGCAAAAAACTCACCTTAATTGTTCCACAAATTGTGGGACTTTTGCATCAAAATTTCAACTTCAACCTCTCTACCAAGTATTCCCATAATGATTCCCTATTTTTTAGCTAGTGATACGAAGTTCATGAGACAAACTCATGCTTAGACTCCGATAATAGGAAACCAATCAACTCCTTCTAAATTTTTCTATTGCAATTGCATCACATGGTCAGATACCCTGTCGACGTAGTCCTTCAAAGAATCGTAACTGCATGGAACAGAAACCAACCCAAGATTTTGAAAAAAATGTTTACGCATTGATCGATGACCTCAAGCAATTTGAATATAAGCTTGATTATAGGGATCGAATTTGGGACTTCATTTTCCCGGACGCAAAACATCAATTTCATCGCATCAGGGTCACGAAATGCGATGAAATGTTCTTCATCAGCTTAATTGATGGCGAGATTTGCACTCTCGGAGTCAAGCCTAAAAAGAGTGTGGAAGTAGCGGATACATCTGGGTTACGCTCTTATGATGAAAGCAGGCATAACCCGGCAAAAGCTTGGGATCCTTTGATACTCAGCTCTCGTAAATGGCTTAGCAATGTTCTAAAAGGCTGGATCAAGGCCAACAAGATCGCTCATGAAGGTTATCCGCTCAACAAACGTTACGGTCTTGTGCCAAACTCGCTTATCAGAGCTTCTCTATCTGATATTTATCGCATCGACAAAGAGCTAGGAATGGCAAAATCAAAGCAATTCATCGAATTAGTTGAAGAGGGCTACTTTCGTGATTCAGCCAAAACAACCCGAGAATCTATGACAGCGAATGACTACTTCAATTATTGCAAAATTGCTTATCTAGCGGCACAGCGAAAAGAAGAATGTATCGATAAGAGTTTGTCAGGATGTGCCATGTATAAATTATATGCTGATGGCAGAGATGACGGCCTTTTGGAAATCGATCCCGATTCTACCTCTGAATTTGAAACGTGGGTTGATTATAAACATCCTAAAAGGTCCCAAGGGGGTCATCCTTGGGAGATTAAACGCGGCGGGAATGCTACGCATATAGATCTTTCCGTGTCGCGCCCTGATCATTATACTAAGAAAGGGTTTAAAGTAGGCCTCAGGGGCGCTTCCATCGGAAGGCTAAAGGAAACCATCTGCATGTTTTTGGCCATTCACAAGGCCGGTTTGCCGATTACAATTAGCGATCCTGAAAGCATTCACAAGCGCTTGCTTGCTCAGGACAATATAGGCATCGTTCCCTGTTTTCATTCATTGCATAGAGCAAACCAGCGTTTCCGCGAGCATGAAAACGTCTTTGATGTCTTACATTTCGATGAGCTAGGAAGATTTAAAACACGCATCAAACCGTTCATTTCCTGGGAACCTTTACCTATCATCAAGCCTGTTGCCCACATAGGATAAATCGTGCATGTTGATGGGTTAAAAGGAACAATAATGCTCTGCATAGCGATTGCTCTTATGGTCTATGCTGTCTATGTAGGACACTACGAAGTCTTACTGTTTCTCATTATTTTTTACATAGCCGCTCTTCTCTTGAACAAATTGAGATAGAAGAGAGATTAATTTGCTAAAATTGAAATCCTTTTCCATTTCGTGGTTATAAATTAACAATTATTTTATTTACTTTAATTAAAATAATTGCTACAATTTGTAATTATGTATTACAATCCGTACACAAATTCATTTTATTCGATAGCAGATTACAACCCTTTTACGCAAAATTATGAAAATTTTTCCGAGCCTCCTGCAGCAGAATACGAGCAAATTGGGGAGGTAGCTTTTCCCCCAATCCAGGAAGTAGCGGAATCTCTTACGAAGCGCAAGCCGGATGAAGATCCTGAGGAGTTCGAACAACTAGCAAAGAGAATCAAGCATACGGGCGAGGCTCAAGAAATCGATCCTTCCTCTGTGCAGGGAATAGATCCAAAATACATTTTTACTGATATCAACGAGGATGCCCCTGTTTATCTGACTCTTCCCGAGCTTGAAACGGCTACGACTAGACATGAATTGACAAGCAAAGAAAGCGGGCCTTCAGCAAACAGAACTCAGCCCATTGCATTTTCTCAAGAACAAAACAAATACATTGTAGATGAAATAAACGCCGGCAGATCCTACGACGAGATTGCTAGAGAAATGCACTTAAAACCTATACAAATTCGCAATCACTGGAATCATTCCCTGGCTAAAAAGAACCCTGGGGTTAAGTATCAGCCAAAAACTAATATAGGCACATCCATTTTTACTGAACAGGACGATAAAGACATCTTATTTGGAATAGCAGTAGACCGCAAATCCTATACAGAACTCGCTCAAATAATGAACAGAACCGCTGATCAGATTAAAAATCACTGGAACTACTACAAGAAAAAACACAACCTTGAGATTGAATATCGACCACTCAATAAAGAGATAAACGAACCTCTTTCTCTGCCTCTTCCTGAGCCGAAAACGCCTATGACAAGTCATGTATCGACAGGTGCTCTGACCAATCGAGTACAAAGAGTTCCATTTACTGAAAAAGAAGACCAAGAGATCTTGGATGAATTACGAAAAGGGGGAAACTGTAAGACGGTTGCGGAAAAATTAAATCGAGACTATGAACAATTCACCGACCGTTGGAACTATTATCTAGCCGAAAAACATCCAGATGTTACAAATAGGTGGAGCAGACGACGCAAACCGGCCAACACAAGTCCTGCCCCATCTCCTCCACAGCCCAACCCTAATCCCAACCCTTACCCATACTACTATCAGTACCCCTTACCAATCCAACAAGTCTTTACGCCTTATCCAATATTCTACTGGAAAGTCTAACAACATTAATTTGAAGTTAAGGACACTCAATGGAGGCTATGAAGGCTTCAGTTTCCTAAGAGCTTCATCTGTCATTTTGGAAGCGAATTTTGCTCGGAGCGCTGCTCGTTTGTCCGGGGTGTCCATGAGGGCTCCAAGACTGTCGGTTTTTCCTTTGAGTGTATTGATGGAAGCATCCAAGCCTTGAGAGGCTTTGAAGTCTTGATCCATTGCTTGCTTAAGCTTTGTTTTTGCTGTATGCAATGCAAAGGTCTCGACAGCTAGATCCCTAAATGCTAAAACTGCCTGTAAGGGGGCGATCGTTTCCTTAGCATGCGCCTTAGGGCTTAAGCGTCGAACTTCAGCAAAATTCTCTGTGGCCAAATGACGTTGAATCAGTCCCGGAAATTGAAGAAAATCGCCTTGATAGATTTTTGTGGCTTGAGCCTCCTTCCAATCGGATACCAGATCCTTAAAGTAATCATCGGCGCTCTTGTTTGGCAGGATGTACCAACGCTCCTGGCCGACTTGATAGCATGTCTGAACGGCTGTACCCATCTTCTGAGCTAAAAGTTTTAATTCTGCCGCTGTTGGTTGGACACGGCTAGTTTTTTTTCTTTTTTTCTTTTTTCCGAATGCCCTTTTTACTGACCTTTCAATCGACTTCCCAACATGTTTAGGAGCTTGAACGATCGATTTATATAGCCCCTTTCCTAGGCCTAAGGGATCGCGAACCAGTTGAATCCCCAATTCCATTACGCCCTTTACACTTTGGACCTGCATCTGCGCCAATGCCTTACCAATGATATAGGGAGATTTTAAGGGATTTTGGATAATGTCGTCTGAGAGGTTTAACAGCGGTTCGATTGCTGTTACAATAGAAAAAACTCCCGTGGTGATGCCCCATGCCGCATCTAAACTTGGATCGGTAAGAAGATTATCGCAAAGATCAGAAAATTTCTTAGGGGTAGCTTTGAGTGCA
Source organism: Parachlamydiaceae bacterium (assembly GCA_047972195.1). Taxonomy (GTDB): domain Bacteria; phylum Chlamydiota; class Chlamydiia; order Chlamydiales; family Parachlamydiaceae; genus CAZSDA01. Next base: position 3,926 of record JBKEAL010000129.1, on the reverse strand, counting down.
GGGCCTTTAAGCAAAGCATTTACCACTGCCTCGGGACCTTTAAGTGGATCTGCGATGAGGGTTTCAATCAGTTTTTTCAGCTCTTTAATTTCCTGGATCGCAGGATTGACGCCGGTTAGATCTCCTGAAAAGTTAATGACAGCATCTACAGCGTCTTGAAGGGGATTGGATGGCAGTGGAGCTAATGGTGTAATTTTGATCGGCGTCTGTCTTAGTCGCTCAACCTCTGCATTCACCGGTTGCAAACGGGTCTCTGATGGTAGTCTTGACTCCCAAGAGATAGGAGCAATCCTTCGAGCAGTTCGTAAAGGATTGCAAACACTTGGCGGCGCCTCGCATTGGGCATGATGCGCTTCTAAAGCATCATAAATATTATTCACCTTCTCATTGAATTTCTCATATAATGCCCCGATCTTCTTAATTTTACTCCAGCCCTTATCGTAAATATAGATTTCTGATGCGAGTTTGGAACCTGCCGCGCACCCCACAGGAAATAGAATGCTAGCACGCAGCTGACCTCCGACAAACCCACCCCTTCCTGTAGTAAACCCTTTAACTACAGACACGCCGCCCCCAACCACACAACCTGCAAAAGGGACAGAATATTTCTTAAGCATCTTGGTGATCTTTTTTATAGACCACTCCTCAAGCATCTCATCGAACCCGCTTTCCTTGAGAATAATCACAAAGTAGGAAGAGGCTCCGCATCCTGGTCCCCGTGCTGCTAATTCATCTACGGCCAGTTTGGATGTCTCTAATGCCGATTTGACAATACAGGGAATTTCAGCGGAGGCCTTTGGATCTATTTTTCCTTTAGCTTCAACGCATGTGTGATACAGATCCACGTACTTCTCAAGATACTTCTCAACAGAATTTGCAAGTGTCATTGCTATTGCCTACCCGTTAACACGTTAACCAAATCGTCAAGTCTCGCATTGAGGCGATTAATTTCAGCCTGCATGGTTTCTTTGGATCGAGCTTCAGAGCGACGCCAAGCTTCCAATGAATTCAGTTGATTTTTTACATCGCGGATTTCATTTTTTAATGGCTCTACTGAGTTCTGCAACTGTGCTGCTGTCACAACAGGAACAGGTGCGACTTTAGGCGTAGCAACGCTTTGCGTTTTAGCAGTGGTCGGCACCTGTTTTTTTGGAGGCGCAGCAACGCGGGAAGCATTCAGTTCCTTTTGCCTTTGACGCCAATTATCTTCCAGCGCCCTAGCCTCTTGCAACCATTTCGCATATAACACTCTCGCTTTCTGGCCATCAGCAGCCGTTTGCAGACCAGCTCCTGATGTAGTGATTTGTGCTCTGTAATTTCCATTGACTTCAGTCAATTTAACGACAAACACGCCAAATGTCGGCTGTTTTACTATCATACGTCTCCTATATGTATTGCTAGGGCACCTCAATAGAGTCCACGTTTGCATGGTCTTCACTCATGCCGAGCTCGTGCAATTTTGTAAGCTTATCCTTGCGGAGAGACAGCTCTGAGAGAGGATTGAATCCAAACCTAAGGGTTTTTAGAGCAGTCATGTTCCACACCATGTTGGGAATCTCAGGGACGCGGTTTTGGCTGATGTCCAGAGATTCCAAATTCGTTAATTGATCCATATCTTCCGGCAGCGCAGTGAGATGGTTGGCTCTAACCTCTACAACTCTTAATAGGGGAAGACGCCCGATCTCTTTCGGTAAGGCACTCAATTCATTAAAGCTCAAACGAAGGGTCTGCAATTTGGATAATCTTTGGATATCCGGAGAGATCTCGGTCAGAAAGTTATTTTCCAGGTTTAGTATGGAAAGGTTATCCAATGTGTAGATTTCTTGCGGAAGCTCTCTGAGCAAGTTAGCACTTAAACACAAGTCGCCTAAGGCATGAAATTGACCAATTTGAGGCGGAAGGGAAACCAAATGCCCCATCCTGAGATCAATGTTGTATAAGATTGAGGTAAATTCTTTAGATGCCTCAAGCCACTTTTTAGCAGATTCAGCGTCGCGTTCCAAAACACTATCATTCAAAGTCGCTGACTCTAAACATTGTACAAATTGAATCAGACCCATATTGCTATCTGCGACCGGCTCCAAAGCATACTTAGGATCCCTTCCTACAGGTGTCCACTCAATCACTTTCTCAATTCTGTCTAACAGCGTACCGGAGGATTTTGCCCGTATATGCAGTTCTCCGTAAAATCCCACAAGGAAAGACGCTTCTACAATATCAGGACAGATATCCGTGATCACATTACTTTCGAGAGGCATTTTGCCTTCCATGACCAGTTGTTCCTCTTCTTCCTCCTCACCTCTTTGCATCTTTTGCAATTGCGCAATCAGTGCCCTATTGGGCTTTTTTCCCCGTTTAACCAAAGGCGGGTCCAAAATCATTTGTATTTTCTCTTGAAGGATGGATGCAACAAAGTCGCACCTTCGCTTTAGAGAACCCTTTTCACCCAATTTCAAAACGCGGGCTCTGATCGTTTCAAGCGCAGGAAGGTCTGATTGATGCAACGGGGCTCTAAAGATTTTCCCCCGAATCTCATTTAACCATTCAGCCACATTCTCGTCCTTTTCCGGCAACGCCGCTGACGCTAGTTCTGAAAGATAGCGATGGATCTCGAACTCATGAATCATAGTCATATTCTTTCCCTCTACTTTTTAAACAGATCAGCCAATGCTGTACGTGCCTGGGAGCGCCATTTGATCACTTCCCAATCCTCTACGCGATGCTTTTCTGCAAGCTCTTTCACACTTAACTCACTTGTCAAAGACTCCAATGCCACTTTTGCCTTTAAATCCGGGCTATACTCCCTGGTTTCTTTTTTACAGGCGTTCGTACAGCGACTATTAGGAATGCCGCACCCGGCAACACTGTGTGCTGCGGCATGAATCCGCAAAAGCCGGCTGGTTTTCCCATCCGCTTTCCTTAAACGCATAAGAGGAGCATTATCTTGCCCATCATCAAGAAGATAACAAGCCCCCCAATCATGCAATAACCTCGGTATTTCGTTCGAAAAACCTCTTTCAACTGCATACTTCTCCAGGGCAATACCTAATGGCAATTCCCCTTTATCATTTAGGCCGTTCACATCAGCCGAAGGATCCGTCAAAAGGATCTCTTTAACACGCTTAAGACTCCCTTCCCTAACAGCGTCATGCAGTGGATATCCCTCATCTTTAGATGAGAACTGCCGCAAGGCCACCAAAGTTGTCTGCGTATAGGTTTTAGAAGCAGGTAATGCAAACTGCTGCAGGCTGCGCGCTACTGGAACTCCGAATCTTTGAATGAAACTCATGTGGAAAAATTCCTCTATTAATTGCTATTTAGTTTTTTTGAAAAAATCTAAAAGGGCTTCCTCAAACCAGGCGAACGAATGCATTTCGCCTTGCATGCGTAACATGATTAGGTCGCTATTATTGACTCCCTGCTTTTTTGCGAGATTGTGGACAATTTTATTGTAACCCCTTTCGATATTTATGCTCTGGACTTTTTCCTCCAGTTCAGGGCTATAATCTTTAACTTTTCTATCAGCAAAACGAACATATTCTTCGCGAGCCTGTGTGCGCCACTTGATCACTTCCCAATCCTCTACGCCATGCTTTTGTGCAAGCTCACTCACACTTAACCTGGTAGTCAAAGATTCCATAGCAACTTGCGTTTTCAATTCAGGGCTATATTCCTTGGTTTCTTCGTTACAGCCTTTCATGCAGGGGCTGCTGGGGTTTCCACATCTACTGCCGGTGTAGTAGAAAACTTTAAAGCTTGGTTTCGTACCTAACTTGTTAATCTGAGCTAACGGAGTCTCTCCGTTTTTGTCCTTCAAAAGGTAGCAGGCGCCCCAATCGCGAAGCACCCGCTGCATCCCATCGTACTCGCAATCACTCTTGGCATACACTTCTACAGCAATGCTAAGAGCGCGTTTTCCATCCTTT
>JBKEAL010000108.1:0-12473 GCA_047972195.1 Parachlamydiaceae bacterium | reverse complement strand
TGTAAATTATCAATAAAAACAAATTCATAGTTAATCCTTTTTGAGAAGTTTGCCGTTTGCGAATGCAAGGTTTTTCTCAACAAGAGCTTTAATTTCTTCCGGAAGCTCATTTTCAAGCAGTTTTTCGGATATTCGTTTGCATTCTTCAAAATTGTCTAACCAGTAGGCAGAAACAGACAATTCGATGAGCAATCCATAGTCATAGAGCCATTTTTCCACAAAAAGAACATCTGAAGTAGGAGGGGTATCTAAAGCAAGCTTCGTGATTTCATACGCTTTTGCATAGTTTTTGCGATTATTCTCTATCTGAGCCAGTTTAAACAGGGGTTCTATGCGCGATTTGCGAAATTCATAAGCTCGATTATAGCTTTCTATTACTGTTTCTGAAGGCATGTCTAGGGCTTTCTGAATGTTGGCAATTTGATACAAAGAATAAAAAACCTCTTCTTCCCAGCCACCCATAGCAACTCTTTTTTCATAGTACTTTAACGCTTCAGGATAGTTTTCAGAGTCACGATAGCTTTGAGCCAAGTAGAAGACATTGCGTTTGTTATTCGGGTTTTTTTCCAACTCCCGTTTCATTACTTTGATGTCTTCCTGATATTTTTGAGGATTTTTCGACCGCATCCCTTCTGTGCTCACCACGCAATGGATTTGGTTCAATTTTGAAAAGGAGTAAGCTGGTTTAGCGACTAGAACTTCATGCAACGCTCCTACCCAGTTCCAATCCAAATTTTGTTTGATTAACATGATCCGTGAATATTCGTAGCCATCGTACTGAATGGGAATGTAGTAGTAGTCTTTATCCAGATCTGGACAGATGAAATTCTTATCAAAAGCAAAAACGTCATCTGCGTCCAAAAATAAAATGTAGTCGGATTTGCCTTTTGCAAGCTGCAAGGCTTCATTCCGGTTATGCTCAAAATTGACCCAACCTCTTTCAAACAACTCTCCAGGAAGATTCTTTTCTTTCATAAAATCTTGAATAATTTGCTGGGTGCCATCTGTAGAACCGGTATCGACAATGACCCAATAATCTACGATAGGCAAGACAGAATTCAAAGCGCGTTTTATGACAGCGCTTTCATCTTTTACGATCATGTTCAAGCAGATTTTTTGCTTGTGCGGTGCGCTTTCTCCAGCTAATTGAAGGGATAGGCAGCAAAAACAGATAAAGAAAACGAGCTTCTGAAATCTCATCTTAGTTCCTTTAAGAAATATTCAAGTAGCTTATACCTGGGATGAAAAACGAGGTCAAGATTGACCTCGTTATTATAAGAACTTATTTTACGGCGTGCTGCGCGCAAAACTCTTTAGCGCCTCTTTGGATTTCCTGATCCGAAAGATCTTTTGTATGCGTTGCCAATGACCAGGAATAACCAAATGGGTCGGTAACCGATCCCATGCGGTCTCCCCAGAACATCTCTTTGACATCCATGTGTTTCTTGGCACCTGCATCGACTGCCTTTTTAAATGCAGAATCGAAATCATTTACATAGATGTAGAAACTGACAGGGGAGCCTCCCAGCTTTTCAGCGCTTCTGCACTTGCTGTAGCTATTTTCTTCATCCAGCATGATGATCGCGTTTCCGATCTTCAGCTCAGCATGCATGATGCCCGACCCATTGGTGTTAGGGAGTACATGTCTTTCAACAGCCCCAAACGCTTTTTTATATCTTCTTGGGTGATCCACTTGTGTTCTTTAACCAGTGTCTCTAATTGGATATGGGCAATTTTTTCATCTAAATAAAGGAAGGCTTGCATAGCGTCCCGTTGATACCTGTATACTTTCGTCTAATCCTATCTTCTGCTAACCTTTTTCTCGTGAACGCATTAAATATTCTTCAACATGGTGTGATGTTGGTGATGGGCATCGAGTGCCGCACATCCAACGCACCGGACGCAGGGCCTCAGGACATTCCGCGCCATTGGGCCAGGTTTTATGAGGAAGCGGTTATCGACCGCATTCCGGATAAAGCTTCTTCTGAAGTGATCGCCCTCTATTGCGACTATGAAGGGGATGCGACGATGCCCTACTCTTTAGTTATCGGATGCCCCGTGCGTCAAGTGGATGCGATCCCCGATGGAATGGTAGTGAAGGAAATTCCGGCAGGCTCCTATACCGTGTTTTCTGCAAAAGGGGATTTTCCCCAGTCATTGATCGACACCTGGATCGCGATCTGGCAAAACAGCGACCTTCCCCGCACCTATCAAGCTGATTTTGAGGTATATGGAGAGAAATTCTTTAACCAAATCCCTCAAGAAGTCGACGTCTGGATCGGAATTAGAAATTCTGGTATTTGAACATTATGGTTATGGTTAAGGCCACCGGAAGTTGGTTGTTAAATCTTAAAGACACCCGCGCACGAAATCCTATCGCGAGAAAGTGTTCTGCCGCGAACAGGCTAAGAGGCAGGAGGTGGTAGAAGTAGAGCGCGAGGTGAATTTTCTTGATGTGGAATTTGGACGAAATGAAGAACAGCACTTTTATGGCATCGACCTTCTATCACAAACAGAGCTGATTCCGGAAGTTGTCGCCTTATACAACTCAGCGACCTTTTCAATTCATATCCAATCCAGCAAAACCTATGAATACTTTTACAGGCAATATACGGTTATATACTCCTCTTAGCTCAAAATGAGAATTTAGGCTGCGTGAAAGCTCCCGCGGTTGAACGATTGAAAATTCGTTCGTATAAAGTTATACGTGCAAATTTTCGATCGTTCAACCCCGGGGCTTTGACGCAGCCTAAATTCTCATTTTGAACTAAGAGGAGTATAGATCGTCATAATCACTTTTACTGAAGACGAAATGGAACTTGTAAAACGCAATATTTTCTAGTACAATTCTGGAAAAGGAGTGCTTATGACGTTATCAACAGGTTTTCACGCATTTATCAATCACTGGCATCCTGTCTACGAGGGCATGCACCATGACGGGAGAGAGGTTAAAGTGGTATTGTCGTCATGGAATGCAGAGGGAAAGTTTGGTTCTGGCGAAATTTATCCTTTTTTAATTCCCTCAATGTATCACGGAGCTTCACATGAGGGGTGTTTTGAGTTAAGGGACAACGTGATCCACTTCACAGCGGACGATTATTCTGAAGCTTCTGTTTTATCCTTGCGCGTTTCTGATGATTTCACATCTCTTTCCATCATTGATCGACTTTCAAAGAATGTTCTTGGAATCCTGCACAAGATGGATTCTCACCCTCTTTTAGGGCGCCACGATTGAGAAAGTCGACGATTTGTAGCCATGGAGGGGATGAATGAGGGTTGCGTTTAACATGCATCCCTAGCTTTTTAGGACGACTCATCAGGCGCGTCGTTTCAATTTTCATATCTTTTTAAATAAATTCAATCGTTTCTGTTTGACAATCGATCCTAACCATTCCGCCATTGGGGATGAGGAGTTGAGGGTCGGTGTGGCCGAAGTTCATATGGAAGATGACGGGGAGATCAAGGTGGTAGTCTTTTAGGGCGGTTTTTACTGCATGCTGTTGGTTGAGGATGTAGGCGTCTCGGCCTTCCGGGGGGAAGGTGCCGCAGAATTGCGCTTTGGGATAGGCCATGAGGATGGCTTGAAACCGTTGGCATAAGCCAAGCTCAGATAGGGCTGCGATGAAGCGGTACACAAATCCTTCGGGTGGCATCTCTTCGGAAGTTTCCAGGTAAAGAATAGCGCTTTCGAGTTTCTCTGGAGGGGGTAAGTACTTTTTAACAGATAGATGCAAAGTGAGCGTTTCGAGGCAGCCGCCCCAGAGCTTCCCTTCAATGATATCCTTTTGCTTGTTATGCCATTGCCAGCCTGTACTTGCGTACACAGGGCGTTCTTTGTGGAGATTCCCGCGGTCAGCCCAATCTAAATCTGCATCGCTATATTGCTGTGTAGGCGATACTTTTCCTATTGGAGGATGGAACAGTGCTTTCTTGATCGATTGGATTGTGTACTCTTGCATGCCGCCGCCCATGGCAAATTGCGTCATGACAGCGCCTCCATAATAGGAAACAATGCCCAGATTCCACAAAACGAGATGTAAATTCGTGCAATCGCTGTATCCAATAAATGGTTTGGGGTTTGCCCGAATCAGTTCCTGGTTTAAATAGGGGAGGGTTCGAATTTGGTCATTGCCTCCAATTGTAGCAATGATCCCTTTAATCGAAGGATCAGCAAATGCTGCATTGATGTCCTCGGCGCGGGCTTTTGGATTTTGAGATAAATACTCCGAGCTCTTTTTCGCAGTAGGAAATTCGATGGGCTCTAGTCCAAATACGCTCTTGATGCGTTCAAGCCCTTGCTCATACACCCAAGGAAAGAGAGAGGGTAAACCTGCGGAAGGGGATACAATGGCGACTTTGTCTCCGGCTTTCAAGATCATTGGATTTTTTTTGTTAAGGATTTGGAGAGCCAGAGAATCAGTTCGTCGTCGAGGGGATAGAATTGGCCGGGGGTGGTGGGTTGGCCTTTGTAGGTGATGCCGCTGCCTTCGGGGATGTAACCTAGCTTGAAGTAGAGTCTTTGCGCAGGGCCGTAGTCTTTGTAGAGGCCTACGCCGATGCCAATGTGTGTGTGGCCTTCTTGGGCGGCGAGGTTTTCTAACCAGTGAATGAGGGCTGTTCCGAGTCCTTGCCTTTGATGTTTTTCATCGATGCAGAGAGCATTGATTTCCGGAATCTGTTGGTGGGCGAAGAAAGGGCACTCAGGTTGACGCAACAGGCTGCCGTAACCTAAGATTTCTTGATTCTTTACTACTAAGGCGATGGTGCGTATATCTTTTTGCTGGTCTCGATCATAGGACTCCCAAAGAGCTTGTGTTTTTTCAGGAGTAGACCAGGGGAATGTAAAGCGCCGGACGATGTGTGGGATATCGGAACTTTGTAAGGGGCGAATGACTGCCCCTTCATTGTTATGGAGTGGATTCGTCAATTTAGCCATTTTCCCATCAGTCGATTAAATAAGGTTTCATAACTTTTATATTCCTCATTTTCAAACTCTTTATGAGCATTATAGGCTTTTAATTTTCGCACCGCGAGTGCCTGCTCTGCGCTATTTAGGTTGTTGTACCAGTCCTGTTCTCTCATTTCTTCTTCAGTCATCTTCTCCCCTGTACGTAAGTAGGGATCAATTTTAGAGTTGCGAGTGCCTCTAGTTTCCAGAAGTCTTTCTTCTGCCTCGCGGTATGACGAAGGTGTAATAAAGTCTTTATATTCGCGTTCTTCAAATACATTTAAGTCGTGGTGATCGAATTCGATTTGGGCGGCGCTATTTTTTGGCACGCTCAGAATGACAATTTGCTGTCCAAAAGATGAAGATCCTGGGGTGTTTGGTCTTGAAAAACAGGCAATGCGCACAATAGCAGCCGTTTGGTCGATTTTATCAACCCCAAATTTTTTACTCGATGTATTTCTGGAGCAGAAGTGCAGAACCACATCGCGTTTAGACCAGTCGATGGAGTTTTGAAACTGTGTAGGGCCTTCCATGGCTTCAATTAAACTTTCGACTGAAGTGGCTACTATTGTCTCCTTGTGCCCCCGTGGAGTCCTTTTTGGATAGATCCAGCCGAGATGGACGATGTCGTTATTACTGATAGAGTGTGTCATGTCATTTCCTTTAAGTGTGTTTGTGAATCTTTCATGATACCTCGTTCAAGCGAAAGTTGACAACAATAAGTATGTTGTTGACAGTCGACCCCGGAGGAACCAACTATGAGATTCACATCGATTGTTCTAACTTTAACGGTCGCTACTGTCAACCTATTTGGCGAGCCCTACCGATGCAAGATGTCGGGGGATGAACTAGAGGCGGATATCATCGTTATCGGCGGTGGTGCGGCAGGATGCATCGCGATGAGCAAACTTTCAGAAGACGGTCAATTTTCCGTATTGGGAATCGAAGGGGGCCTCAATTTAACAACTGATCCTGCCATTGAAGCTGTGGGGCTTCCGGCATTTCTCTTGGCTGGGACAGGTAAGTACAAGTATTTTTGGCCGGGATGGAATCAATCGGTGCCGATGCCGGGACTCAATGGCCGTACTAGCGATTGGACGACAGGCATGCTGTTGGGCGGTGGATCGTCCATTAACGGACTATACTATGGACGCGGATCGAATAATATGTACGCGCAGTGGGAAGCTGTGTCCGGAAGCAGCAATTGGAGTTTGGATAACATTCTGGCTACCTTTGAAGAACTGGAGACCTACCAAGGACTGACCATCACACCGGGTGCGCGTGGAGTGGATGGCCCTGTCAACATCTTGCAAACGCCTACAATCTCGCAGGTCACGTCTCAAGTGCTATTGCCCGCGACACAGGCAGCTTTTCCCGGGATTCCCGTTGTCACAGATTATAACGATCCGAGTGTATCCAATTGTATCGCCCCTCGCTCACAGTGGTTTATTGACTCTACAGGCACTAAACGCGTAAGCAGTGCAACTGCCTTTTTAGATAGCTCCGTGATGACTCCAGAGGGTCAAGGTGTGAATAACCACAAACTGTTCATGCTTTTCGATTCTGTTGCCGTAAAAATTCTATTCGATAAACATGGCGTTGCTAAAAAAGTAAAGTATGTCAAGGACGGCAAACTCTTCGTCGCTAAAGCGAAGAAAGCTGTTGTGATCGCCGGTGGGATCAATAGTAGCAAATTGCTGCAACTTTCCGGAATCGGGCCTGCCGAAGTGCTAAAGAATGCCGGAATCAAACCCGTCTACGTCAATGAAAACGTCGGCAAGCATCTCCAGAACCATCCTCTCATATTTATCACGATGCTTGCAGACCCTGCACTTAGCGGTGTGCCCGCTGGGGCAACGTATGTCTTTACTATCCATAACACTTACTTGCCGGTTGTGGGAGGTCAAGCAAGCGATCCCCGCATGTTGCAGATGCTATTTGAGTATATCCCAACGTCACCTCCGATCTTAACTCTTGGCTTTAACCTTTTGAACCCAATCAGCGAGGGGAGCGTCAACATCCAAAGCGACAATTCATTTCAGATCGCCGCAGCTGATGATGGCTTTTACCAAGATCCTGTAGACCTTGCGCATATGAAGGGCGCAGTCTCCGTCTATATTCGCGATCTGCTTAACCAACTAAGCCTCATGTATCCATTCCCTTCGCCTTACTTTAAACCTATTTTAAGCGATCCGATCAACCTGGTCATCCTCTCTGGATATAACGACGCCATCGTAGAGCAGTATGTGAAGAACAATAGCAACCTCTCACTCGATATCCACCACTTTGTGTCCCATTGCAAAATGGCGCCCATCGAGGCTGGAGGGGTGGTAGATGGCAATACGCGTGTTTATGGCACGCAGAATGTGTTTGTATTGGATAACTCCATTTGCCCAGTGATCCCCGATATTAACACGACAGGCCCCGCGATGATGATCGGATTGCGCGGTAGTGAGATTATAAAAGAATTCCTGACCCATAAGCATTCAAATTGAGGATCCACATGAAAAGAACGACGACCTTATTGTTAATGTCGCTCCTGAGCATCCTGCCAGCTGCAACACAGGCTGAGGAGTGCTGTTGGGAAGAAGAAACTTCATTCTATGCAAAGCTTTTTACCGGCTTGAACTTCTTGCAAAATACATCCATCGGGCAGACCAAATCGACATACAAGGCAGGATATGTTGTTTCAGGTGCGTTAGGCTACCAGTTCTGTTCAGATTTTAGAGCCGAGATTGAATACGCCTACAGAAGAAATACGATCAGTACGATCCATTTTGCTTCCCAAGGCACTTCCAAGCATGGACATTTTCGCACGTCATCCGTAATGGGCAACCTGCTTTGAGAAATGCCCTATTGTTTTTGTGAGATAAAGCCCTTTATCGGAGCCGGCATCGGCTACGACTTCCAAAAAATGCACTCCTCCAATTCCCGAATTCTATACGATCAAAAATGGAACCACTTTTCCTGGCAGTTGATGACAGGATTATCCTACGAGCTCTTCTGCAATACAGAGGTGACTTTAGAATACAGATACCACCAAGGCGGTTCCCACTTCAACAACCACTCATTAGGCATCGGGCTCGTCTATAACTTCGACCTTTATTAGACTTTTTTCAAAATTCGCTTTAGTTGGAAAAACGATAGGTATAGTTCAAGTGCCGATCGCAAAATCCCCATAAACTGGAAAAACTCTACCTGTAATACTTAATCGTTCATTCTGCTATCTTTTTTCAGAAAAGCAGGTTCAGATGATGCCAGTAAATCCGATTGCTTCAGTAGATCCTCTAATTTGGGCAAGAATTAGACGGACCATAAAAATGCTCCCTAAAGCAGCCTATGATCGACTCATCGCGGAGGCTAAAAACAATCCTGAAATGTTAAGTTCCATGGAAAATTTTTTGAAGGCCGCAGAATTAGCTGTGAATAGCGTTGAAGGGAAACAAGAGTCGATTTTGCATCATACGGTGCGCCATCGAGAATTACAGCGTGTGAAAGATCTTTTGTCTACAGGTGCCAGACCAAACGTGCGCAATCGACAGGGACAGACCGCGCTCGATGTAGCCGTTGAAGTTAACTCAGTCGAAATCGCTCAGCTTTTGATGAGAAATGGAGCCATAGCTTCCAAGCCTATAGAGTTCGAGAAGTGGATAATAACTAAAACCTCTAAAGAAATTAATGGCTTCCTGAATGACGGTTATGAACCCGTGGGCAAGCTGCCTGAGAATATAGTAGAAGTGTCCACTCGTGTGCTTTGGGTCAGTTCGAATTTTAATGCACTTCGAGAAGAGCTCATACAGCTGATGAGTCACTTCGATAAATTGCATGAATTTGTGTGCGAGTTAGCCCGTCAACAGAGCGAAAAGCCTCTTTTTCAATGCGTTGATCCAAATGTCGTGTTATTGGGATGGGGAATCGTACCGGCATGCCCGATCTTGAATGAGGCGAGCTGGAATTACCTTTCCCTCTGTTTGGAAGAAGGCATCGTTACAGGCGAGGCGCTATCTCAAACGCTTTTAAAACCGCGAAAGATTCAATTTTCTGTAGATGCCCTTGCCGCGCTGCCCAAAGAAAAACCCACTGGAGCCATCCGTTTCTTTTATAATGAGTACGTTCTCAAGATTAAATACGAGCTGTTTGGGTCGCTGTGGAAGCCTACGGAAGAGCTTCTCACCCGAATGGCTGAAAAACTGGAATGGCATGAGAAGGAGTGGCGTTTTATTCAAACAGATTGCGATACATCGATCTCTCCAAAAGAATTTTCTGCCGACATCGATCCAGCCATTGAAGCGTATCTCTCGGGGAATTTTCAGAAAGCAAGGGAACTTGGCTTGCCCAGAGCTTCTGTAGAACAGGGGCAGCTTCTGCTTGAGAAAAAAGATCTGCCAAATGGAATCGCCCTATTGAAAGAGGCAGTGGATCGAGGCATTGTGATCGCTTGCCGGATGCTTGCCCTTGCACCGAATATCTCTGTAACCACACTAAAAGCGCATATGGAACTTTCCCACCTTATCAAGCAGTTAAATGCAGCAGGCGATCCAGCAAGTAAAATTCTTGCAAGCAGAAACAGGCAAGTGGTGGGAGATGTAGAAACTATCTGTGATTCCCCATTTAGAGGAGATGCCATTGACGCTTTGAAAACGAGTATCTATCTCACCCCATTTAAGAAAGAAAATCGCGCTCTCTTAAAGGAATGGGCGGCGGAGGGAGTGGTGGCAGCCCTTGTTAGGCTTGCTTTAGATTCGGTTGCGAAAGCCAAGCGCCTTGTGGAATTGGCAAAGCAAGGCGATGAAGAGGCCAAACGGTATGCTGTCCAGCTCTTCCGTGGAAAAGATTGCACAGTTTCACCGGAAGTTATGCGATACCTTTACCAAAATGTCCCGTTGAACTGGCTGTTGATGGAAGAAAAAATTGATCTCGAGGCGGTGTTTAGAGACGAAAAAGCTCCAGATCTCAAGGAAATAGGGGATTTGGTGGAGAGATGGGACAAACAGACCCGTCAATCCCAGGTGCGCATGCTCCAAGAGAGTCTGCCGGAAGATCGGTTAAAGGAAATAGTGGAGGAACGGACAAAACAGCTCTCCTTTAAGAGTTTCGACTATTTAAATCACTTGAGTTCTCTTCTTCCGGTTTTGGTTGAAGCCAGTCCTTCTCTGCAAAGCTTTGTGCGAGCCTATAAAGTGGCTCTCTTTCAGGATCCGCTCCCTTGGATGGTGACAAACGATCTTGGGTGGATGCCTTGCAGTACAGATGACCGTGAGGTATTAAGCATCTTAGGTTTTAAAAATTTCTCCGAGCAGTTTCGAAAGACTGAGATTAAGGACTTACTTCCGGGACAGCAAAGATTGATCTACGCCTATGGTACAGGTGACGACGAATTGATGGAAGAGTCTTTTAATCAAGGTTTTAATCCAGCAGGAATCATTCTCTTGGGTCCTCTGTGTAGGCAAAAGAATTATGAAAAGGCACTTTCTGTGTTTCAACAACTTCTTTTGGGAGGAGCTCATGCAATCTATTCTCAATTTGTCAATCTCTGCATCGAAATGCTTCTAGAAGAAAATTTAACGGTTGAAATGATAGAAGAGATATGTCAACTCGATTACAAACCACGTGATGGAGCTGTAAGTACAAAAGAACTAGGACTTTTCCTTCGAACTTTGGAAGATGTTTTAGATAATGATTTCATTGCGGTTGCTGCTAAAATCAAGACGATATGTAGCAGCGAAAACTGGGCAGGGCTGTTAACCAGGGTGGATCGACATCCATCACTGCCTATTATGATGAAGATCCAAATGCTTTTAGTCGGTCATGATGAGCTGGATCACATTTTAAAATTGTCAATCTGGATCAATAGCATTTTATGGATCCAAACAGTTAGGGAATCTGTGGATTCAACGCGATTGGAACTGTTCACTGTCACTTATTTATTGGGATCAGAGAAGAGCCAGATGGATGTCCTTGTGCACCATGTGGAGTTGAGTTGGTTTAACCAGTGGGTTTTAACGAATTGTGTGGCCGGTGAAATCACTGAAGAAAATCTCGATAGAGCGGAATTCTTCTGGAGGGGGATGAAGCGGGTTTTAGCCAATTGGCGGGCAGTTAATCCAATGGAAAAGAATAAGATTTTGGGCATCCGTATGATTTTAAAACATCAACAAGGGTTAGCCAAAAAGCAGCGCCTTTATCAAGATTGCATGAATCTCTCCAAATAGGAAAGCCGCATGACGCCGTTATCGACAGTCACACATTTTAGGCCCCCGGATCCTTTCATCTGGACGAGAGTCAGGGAGGCAGTAAAAACCCTTCCAAAAGCACTCTATAGCCAGTTTATCAAACGATGCGAAGTGAAGTCGTACGAAAACCTCTTTCGTTTAGATAATGAAGCAAAAGTCTTGCAGCTCGTACTGAACTTTAGCGATTGGGAAGTGGAGCCCTTTTTGCACAGCGCATTGCGTCATGCAGAAACTACCACACAGGATGTTGAAGATCTTTTGTCCCTTGGTTCTAACCCTAACCAGCTCAATGCGCATGGACAGACCGCGCTGGATGTTGCTATCGAAGTCAATGCTGCAGAAATGGCTCAATATTTGTTGAGAAACAGAGCAATTGCTTCTGATCCAGAAAGTCTTGAAAACTGGATAAAAGAAAAATCCTCTTCGGAGGTAGCCGGTTTTTTGCATGCAGGATTTGAACCCACATCCACACCTTCCGATACTCTTGAACTTCCTATTCGAGTGCTTTGGATTCACTCTAGTATCAATTGGCTTGCTGCTATTCAAGAAGAAATAAGAAGACCCAAGACAAGAGAGGAGCCATTTTTTAGAGAATTGGCCAAACAAAGGTCTGAAGAGCCACTTTTTCAATTATTGACCTGCTTTATAGATCGGACTGTATTCCTTGCCCTTGCATGGGGAGTTTATCCTGATTTTCCCTTCTTAAAAGAAGGTTGTTGGAGCTACCTTTCCCTCTGCATGGAAGCAGGTTTTGTCACAAACGAAATGCTTTCTCAATCCCTTGAGGAACCGCTAAGTATCCCATATTATCTATACGCTCTTGACAAGCTTCCCAAAGAAAAACCAGTGGGAATCACCCGCACCTTTTATAAAGAGTATATACGCAAGCTAAAATTCGAGCTATTTGGGACTCTACGGAAACCCACGGAAGAAATTCTCACCCAGATGGCTGAAAGACTGGAATGGCATCAGGAGGAATGGCTTTTTATTCAGAGATATTACGAAACTTCTGTTTCTCCTAAAGCGTTTTCGGATGACATCGATCCAGTCATTGAATGCTTTCTCTTAGGGAATGTTCAAAAAGCAAGAGAAGGAGGGCTTCCACTAGCCTTTGTGGAAGAGGGAAGACTTCTGATCGAGGAAAACGAGGTACAAAATGGCATCGACTTATTGAAAGTAGCTGTATGTCGAGAAATTGTGATAGCCGGTCAGTTGTTAGCGCTCTCACCAAACATTCCAATCACAAACCTTAAGGATGCGTTTCCCTCTTCTCATATAAAGATCACTTCCCT
>JBKEAL010000091.1:0-2831 GCA_047972195.1 Parachlamydiaceae bacterium | reverse complement strand
CGCAGGCAGTGGGCACGCTCATTTCTGCAAGCTGGATCAAAAGCTGTCTTGAAGTGTAATGGCCTGTTTCCAGGCAGTGCGTTCCGTCTAAATGCGGATCATTGATTAATCCTTGCCAGCCAATGGAGGTGCGCGGTTTTTCAACATAGGCACGCATGACAATGAAGAATTGAGATGCTACCTGTTGTGATAGATGACGGATTTTTTCCGCATACTCCAAGGCTTCTTTAGAACTATGGATTGAACAGGGGCCTGTAATGATCAGTTTTCGACTGTCCAGTCCATTCAAGATGTTCCGGATCGTGGCACGGCTTTCTTCAATAAATTGCTTTTGAGCAGACTCTAGAGGCAGTTTGCTAAAAAGTTCTCTTGGAGTCGTAAATCGCTGTTGTTTCATGTTATCTTTTTCAGTTAAGCTGTAGTCATAATGTACGATCTACCGATAAAGAATCAATGGCGCGTTTTATTTCCTCGCGAACGCTTAGACTTTGATTCGTTGCTGCAAGCAAAAAATTTTGGTTACAATTCTGTTCTGGTCGATCAGCAGGAAGAGTCTTCCCCACTGATGCAAATCGTTCGCATGGAAACGGAGCGCACTTCTCCATGGGAACTAGAACTAAAAGAACAAACGCATAAAGCTATTTATTGGAAGAGCAAGCTGGATGTGCAGCATTTTAAAGAGGAGTTGTTAAAAAGAGCACTTCTGCCTTTAGAGCTCTATCTGGAGGAGATTGCCGTGATTCGTAAGGCATTTCCTCGCACAGTGTTATTTTATGAACTTCCTGATGCGGCCCTATCTATCCACAAGCTACTTGAGGAAACGCCTTCCGATCTGTTTTTTCTGTTTTCCCACGTACAAGGGGCCCCTAAACGGTTAGATCTCCCACCCCATCCTTGGATTAACGTAAAAAATAGCAGGTTAATTCCTCTGTATGATGCTGAACCTATGACCTTTGCAGATGATGCTAAAGGGAAATGGCCCTACCTATACCCGTTTTATAAATCCGATTCTTTCGCTGTCATGACACCTGCTTGGTCTACAAAACCGAACGTTCAAAAACAATTGAAAGCGATTTGCGGCAATAGCAGCGGAGATTTTCTGAAATTTGATGCGCAACTCTCTTTACTTCAGGCAATTGCCGATGGTGAATGCACTCTAAAATTGGAAGAGATGCGGCTTTTGTCTGATTTATTTCTCGCAAAAATTCGCTGGGAAGCAGCTAGAGGGGAGGAGCTGCATCCGCATGAGCTCATTAAATCTCTATTAATTCAAGTTTTTAAAATACAACGTTTTAATGTTCCACCGCAGTTAAATTTGTCTGATCATGTAATGTGAGTTCAAAAGGCTTATTTATTTGGGAGGTGGCGATGACCCTTAGAACTGTGGCTTTTTCCGGTGTCCTAGTAACACCTGATAATCGACCGGTTGTCGATAAACAGGTAAAAGTGTTCTCGATCCCTGACCTTTTCTGGGCTGTGCATGTCACTGATGTGGAAACTCAAAAAAATGGTAATTACGAGTTACAATATCAATCTTCCAGTTTACAGGAAGGGCTGATTCTGCTCATTCAATCAGACCATCATGTCTATTTGAAAAAATTTATTCCCATCCATGAAAACAGTCCTGCTGTCACGATTCCATCGCCCACTTTCCAGCCTAAAAAGAGAAGATTAAATGCCGATACTTCAAGAAGAAGGAGCAGAAGTCACTCAACACCCACTGAAAGGTTGGCTAAATCCACTTTGGGGAGAGATTGGGAGAAACAAATTAGGGATCAGCTTCCAAATAAAACTACAGCGCTTGTACAGCAATGTTATAAGCTGCCGCCAATCCCCCTTAACGATGATCAAGTGGAAGCCAATTTTTTGATGAACAGTCTTTTTTGGGGAGAACCTGAGCGCAATGAAGGAGAGCGTAAGCTGATTTATAAGATCCCCCTAGTTCATGCTGAAAAGGGTCTTCCGGAAGTTGAGATAGTACTAAAACAGCAATTCGCATTTAAGGTTGAAAGTGTTTCCCTAAAGTATTCCGGAGAAGCTGCAGTCAAAGTACTGCGAGGAGATCCCGGTTTTTTAGGCGCTCTCTACAATGCAAATTGCTCAGCGATAGTTCACGGCCTCATTGGAAAAGTTCTCGCTTGGGGATATCTTCTGCCTTCGCTATATACGCAAACATTTTTAACGGCAATTTCTGCAAGAAATCCTCTCCACGTACTTCTGAGAGAATATTTAACCGATTCCTTGCTAATTAATTCGCATCTTGGCTTACCTACCTGCAGTGCCATATCAGATCTTGTCACTACTACAGGCATAAAACCAAGTGATGCAAGTGTATTTGTAAAAGCCGCGTTAGCTCAGCCGCAACTCGTCCATTTTACCTCTCCTACCACTCAGCAGGCTTTGGCAACACAAGCGGCGACATTTAGAGAAAGAATCCTTAGACCCTATGTGGAGGTTTTTTTCGAGTATCATAAAGAGAAAATCCGCGTCTGATTTTGGGGTGAAATTCATCAGTTAGCTAAAACATTTGCACAATTGTTCCCTAGAGAACCTTCTCAATCACTTCCGGTATTTTTTATCGAAAATGCTTCTGTCCCTATCAAAGAGGAAATGGTGAAGTTGAAGGATTGGTGCATAGAAGCCCTTTTTTACGCCTTATTCATGCCTTTTGCCATGAGGGCGAGCATGAAATACCTGAGGGACTTGAACTTTGCTTCATTCAATCCGGAAAATCGCGCTTCGGATGCTGAAGGAAATCTAGCTCTCTATGGAGGGACCAGTGTCGAAAACGCCATCGCACAGCATTCCGCTGTGCATCGGATCCTTGCAAG
>JBKEAL010000040.1:0-2490 GCA_047972195.1 Parachlamydiaceae bacterium | reverse complement strand
AAGAAGCCGAATTGCGACAAACAGAACAGACTCTCAGTAAAACTAAAAGCGAATTGAAAACCGAGAAACTCAAAAATACGGCGGCCGATGTAGGTTCTACTATTATGGATGGGATTAGCTCTATGATAGGTTCTTCCAAAGTGAAACGGCAACAGCAGGAGATAGAGTATCTGAAAGAAGAAAAGGAAAATCTAATTCAAGAAGTGAAGACTCTGAAACAGGATATGCAGACCAAACAAAAGGAACATGAGACTACATATGATAAACTAAAAAAGGAGCTAAAGAAAATCTATGACTTATTTCCAAAGATCAAGGAGTTGCTATGGATTGAAAGGTTGTTGCAGACTATGAAGTTTACAGAAAGTCTTATCAAGAATATATTAGAGATAAAGCCTGTTGTATTCAAAGGGGATGTATATTCTCCTGAATACAAACGATATTTCAAAACGGAAAGGTCTGTTGCGGAGATCAAGCAACATCCGGAAAAGCCAGACAAATATGAACTGACTATTGACGGAGTCGATGATACAAACTGGTGCAGGAAGAAATATAAGGAATCGCTGGAAGCTTTGGGGATAAAACCGAATGAACCTAAAAAAAATCAGGGACAGAGACGGTAAATCCTAGAATCAATATAAATTGAAATAGCTCAAACACCTATTCTATCCAACTTTCAAGTGATCATATATGTAACAAAGAGTCATTCCCTATAAGGTATGGCTCTTCGTGTTTTCCAATACTATTGAGTAAGCTGAAATTTTTCAAGTATCCCAATAATTATGGATCAAAATGTTTAGTCGTGCAAATGATTTATCAGTATCAAAAGTTCACCTTTCCATTTACGACCATCCCAACCAATATAGCATATATGGTCATCAGTATGAGATTTAGATTCATCACCTTCGGGAGAATGCACAAAAGTTGTTCCGTCAAACTTCAGTTGCCATTTTTCACCTGCGTCTGAAATGTAGTTTAAAATATTATCAGTATGCCCTTTGTCTTTTTTCCCTTCGGGATAATGATAAAATTTACCATCTTTAAACTCAGCTGTCCAACGGGTTTTATCCCATGTCAGATAGTCAAGATAATTCGAAGCTGTTTTAATCTCTTTTGGATTTTCTAGAGAAGTAAATACAAACCATGTACTTTTCATAATCATTTTTTTTAAATTGTTTTACATTCATTTGTCTTTTATCCTATTTCTTTTTCCTCGTTTCTTTAGAAACAGCTATATTTTATTTTTCCTACTCTATTTCCGGCTTTTCGGATACCGCCTTTATTTATTCTTTAAAAATCCTTTATCACTCTCATTTTTGCATTGTTACCACTCCACAGTAAGAAAAATTTAGATCCTGAACTAAAGTATATATAATATACAAATCCTCCTCCCGGGGTAGGATTTCCCCATTCATCACTTTTAGGTGATCCATAATACAATGAACCTGTAATATTATCTCCACCTGCATCTGTTATTTTAGTATTGAACCAAGTTTGGGCGGAATCGTTTCTATTTCTGTTACTTGGGTAGTCTTCTCCCCATGTCTCGTAATTCATCCCATTATAAGCACAATAAAGGTAATCCATATCTACACTCAGGGGTGTATACCAACCTGTGCCCGCATTATAAGTAGTTCCATAATTTGTAGCCCATGTTTCATCCAGTGAAACCTCTGCCCGTTCATACAATCCGACAATTTTCCCATGTACACTAACCTTATCATACGGATGATTGCCAGTTCCTTGATTACTTAGCCAGAATACAACACCTACAGCCGGCATTCCGCTGATAAGTACTCCGTTTTGGTATATGGCAGTAGGATCGGGATAGTAGTCGCCTACCTTATACCCCTTTTGTATTGTACCCTGTGTTGCAGGATCACCTGTTCCTGTCCAACTTGTAATACCACTGGAGCTAACAGTTATACCGGTCTTGCCTACTGTAATATTATATTGATGGTTTTTACCTATCTGAAGTTCTGTATTCGCAGGAAAATTCCATTCAAATTTGTTTGCATTGTCGGTTAGAGTTACAACCAATTTATTTCCCGATAAGGTTTGCGGTATAACAATAGCTGAACTGCTCAACCCATCCGTGGCGGTGTTGGCGATTAATGTCTGCCCACTGTTGGTTTCCGTTACCGATCCATTTGCCAAACTTACACTGGCAGTAGTAGCAAGATTGGTAATTTCTATTTTAGCTCCTGTCAGATTGGGGGAACCTGTACCCGAAATCAGCGTAAAACTGAGCTTGCTTAATGCATGGTTGAATCCCAAATCTACTGTACCACTATTTTTATTGTAACCACCACTGGCGGTATTTGCCGTATTAGCATATAATACATCGATATTGGCAGGACTAGTCTGATTGCTTACATCGACAGGATAAATATAATTCGTTAATGAGGATTTATACGGGTAGTAGGCGATAAAGTCCACTTTGTCTCCATTCTGTGGATAGAAAATAGGCGTGCCACTCACAGGAGTAAATCC
>JBKEAL010000019.1:0-2340 GCA_047972195.1 Parachlamydiaceae bacterium | reverse complement strand
TCAAGAAGCTATACAAAAAGCTATTGAGATAACAAAAGAGAAAGGGCAACAAGCCATCGAGCCCGCCCATATACTGTTGGGTGTTATTCTTGCGGGAGAGAATGTCGTTAATTTTCTTTTTCAGAAATTAGGTGTAAACGCAGGACACATCACCTCTGTGTTGAACAAAGAAATAGATTCATTCCCGAAAGTATCGGGAGGTGAACCCTATCTTAGCAGAGAAAGCAACACGGATATGGACAAAGCCGCCGATTATGCAAAAAAGATGGGAGATCAGTTTGTGTCTATAGAACATTTGTTTCTCGGTATCTTATCAGGTAAAAGTTCTGCTGCACAGATATTGAAAGATGCAGGAGTAGCAGAAAAAGAGTTGCAGGCAGCAATTAACGAACTGAGAAAAGGCAATAACGTAACCAGCCAGTCGGCCGAAGACACATATCAGTCATTAGAAAAGTATGCAATTAATCTTACACAGCGGGCCAAAGATGGTAAGTTAGACCCTGTCATTGGCCGTGACGAAGAAATACGACGAGTGCTTCAAATACTCAGCAGAAGGACAAAGAACAATCCTATATTGATAGGTGAACCGGGAACAGGAAAGACCGCTATTGCAGAAGGTTTAGCGCATCGTATTATACGAGGTGATGTACCCGAAAATCTGAAAAGCAAGCAGATATATTCACTGGATATGGGAGCTTTGATTGCCGGAGCAAAGTATAAGGGAGAGTTTGAAGAGCGACTAAAATCGGTGGTAAATGAAGTTACCAAATCGGAAGGAGAAATAATTCTTTTCATAGACGAAATACATACACTTGTAGGTGCCGGAAAAAGTGAAGGTGCTATGGACGCCGCCAATATACTGAAACCTGCGCTTGCCCGTGGAGAATTGCGTTCGATAGGAGCAACAACTCTGGACGAATACCAAAAATATTTTGAAAAAGATAAAGCTCTCGAACGGCGTTTCCAGATTGTGATGGTAGACGAGCCAAGTGAGATGGATGCAATTTCTATCTTGCGTGGACTGAAAGAAAAATATGAAAACCACCACAAAGTACGTATCAAAGACGAGGCTATAATTGCAGCCGTACAGTTATCGAGCCGCTATATTACAGACCGTTTTCTGCCGGACAAGGCAATTGACCTGATGGATGAAGCAGCAGCCAAACTACGTATGGAAGTAGACTCCGTACCCGAAGAATTGGACGAAAAAAGCCGCCGTATCAAACAATTGGAAATAGAACGGGAAGCGATCAAACGCGAGAATGATAAAGCTAAAGAATCGGAGCTGACAAAAGAGATCAGTCAACTCAAAGAAGAAGAAAAAGATCTGAAAGCAAAGTGGCAGTCGGAAAAAGAAGTTATCAATAAGATTCAACAGAATAAGATAGATATTGAGAATGTAAAATTCGAGGCAGACAAAGCCGAACGCGAAGGAGATTACGGAAAAGTTGCTGAGCTTCGTTACGGAAAACTGAAAGAACTGGAAGACGGAATCGGGAAACTTCAGGTTCGATTGCACGAAATGCAGGGAAATCAGGCGATGGTAAAAGAAGAGGTGGACTCGTTCGATATAGCCGATGTAGTTTCGCGCTGGACAGGCATACCTGTCAATAAAATGTTGCAAAGTGAACGTGAAAAGCTCTTGAATCTGGAAGATGAGCTACACCAACGAGTAGTAGGACAAAACGAAGCTATCGCTGCTGTATCTAACGCCATAAGACGTAGCCGGGCCGGACTCCAAGATCCGAAAAGACCTATTGGCTCGTTTATTTTCTTAGGTACTACCGGAGTGGGTAAAACCGAACTGGCAAAAGCTCTTGCCGAATTCTTATTCGACGATGAAAACATGATGACCCGCATCGACATGAGCGAATATCAGGAAAAGTTTAGTGCAACAAGACTGATAGGAGCACCTCCGGGATACGTAGGATACGACGAGGGGGGACAGCTCACAGAAGCCATTCGCCGCAAACCGTATTCTGTTGTACTATTC
Organism: Parachlamydiaceae bacterium; assembly: GCA_047972195.1. Lineage (GTDB taxonomy): Bacteria > Chlamydiota > Chlamydiia > Chlamydiales > Parachlamydiaceae > CAZSDA01. The sequence goes on along the minus strand of JBKEAL010000019.1, from coordinate 347 downwards.
GACGAAATAGAAAAAGCTCATCCCGATGTGTTTAATATATTGTTGCAAGTGTTGGACGACGGACGTCTGACCGACAATAAGGGACGTGTGGTAAACTTTAAGAATACAATAATAATAATGACTTCGAATATGGGTTCGAGCCTAATCCGTGAAAACTTTGCAGGAATAACCCCTGTGAATCATGATGAAGTCGTGGAAAAAACCAAGCGAGAAGTCTTGAATATGTTAAAAGTAAATATTCGCCCTGAGTTTTTAAATCGCATAGATGAAATAATAATGTTCGAGCCTCTGAATATGGAAGAAATAGAACAAGTGGTGAGAATACAGCTTGACAGTGTGGTCAAGAT
>JBKEAL010000254.1:0-28791 GCA_047972195.1 Parachlamydiaceae bacterium | reverse complement strand
CGGGCCCTAAGGGTGTGGAAATTACTTTGCCAAACCAGCATTGCAGCCTTTTAAGTTCAGGCGGAACTTGAAGATCAAATGTGTGCATTCGCTAAGGAGTTTTGGTAGTTTTTCGCTTTTAAGGCCTCTTTCCACGTTTCTTCAAAACTTAAGAAATTTTCGTCCCACTCAAGCAAAGTAGAAACGCCACGGGTCAACGGATAGATCTCTCCATAGAGTTTCCATACTTCGTCGCACACGTAGTTGTCATGCGTATCTAATAAATGAGTGCCCTTGTCCGTATGGCCGGCAAGATGGATCTGGATGACGCGCTCTAAAGGAATGTTCCTGTAATACTGTTCAGGATTGAATCCGTGGTTTTTAGACGATACGTAGATGTTGTTGACGTCGAGCATCATAAAGATGTCTGCTTTTTCAACTACAGCGCTGTAGAAATCCCATTCCGGCATCTGGTCCGCATGGAAAGCCACGTAAGAAGAAAGATTTTCCAAAGCACAGGGAAGTTCAAGGTAGTCCTGGACAATCTTTGCTCTTTCGGATACATAGTCGATCACTTCTTTCGTATAAGGAAGAGGCAGAAGATCGTGGAAGTTAGCCCCAGGCAGTTTCCCCCAGCACAAATGGTCGGACACCCAAGGGGTCTTGGTAATACGTGTGAGCTTTTTTAGCTCTTTTAAATAGTTGAAATCGAGGGGTTCCGGGCTGCCAATAGCTAAGGAGACTCCATGTTGTACTACCGGATAATGCTCTAAGATCTTTTCTAGTTGTTCAAGGGGCTTTCCTTCATCCATCATAAAGTTTTCACTGATGATTTCGAACCAATCGATCGCAGGCAGGTCGCGAAAGATCGCTTCGTAATGAGGAATTCTAAGCCCCACCCCAATTCCAAGATTGGGGATAGAGGAGTATTTCATTATTTTGTTAGCGCTTCTGTTCGTTTTTCGTTCATTTTTTTAGCGACGAGCTTGACAGCGAGGTTTTTGTCGGAGAGGCCGCATTTGCCTTTCCCTTTGCAGCTGCCTTTCCCGGCGCAGGCGTTATTGTCAGTTGCGCAAGCGTTCAAACCTTTGCATATGTTGGAGCCTTGGCATCTCATGCTGGCAACTTCTCTTGCCAAAGCTTTTCCTTCCGGAGTCAGACTCATGTAAAGCTTATAACCTTCATCATTGAGTTCTACCAGCAGCTCTTCTTCTGTGTACAAGTGGTACCCTAAATTCCCTGCATTCGGATCTGAAATTTCGGCGGCTTTGCTATCTGTTGCCTTTGCTTCCGCTTGCAGTTGACCTGCAATCGTTAATCCTGAAGCCAGTCCTAAAAGAGCGGCCGTTTTTAATGAATGTCTTTTCATGAAATCTCCTTAAAGTTAGGGCGGAGCTTATGCTCCACCCCAAGTTTTGCTTAAGACTAGTGATTAAGCTTCTTCGCTGCCGCTTTTGTCGTCGCTGTTAGAAGCAAGAAATTCATCTTTGTCTTCGCTGCTAGATGCAAAAAACTCATCTTTGTCTTCGCTGCTGGAAGCAAAGAATTCGTCTTTGTCTTCGCTGCTAGATGCGAAAAACTCATCTTGATCTTCGCTGCTGGAAGCAAAGAACTCGTCTTTGTCTTCGCTGCTGGAAGCTAAGTTTTTATCTTCATCTTTGCATGAGCAAGCATAACCATTTGGCTTGCTTACGTTAGCGCAGCTTCCATTAGGCTTCTTAACTGCAGCGCAGCTTCCGTTGGAACCGTTTCCATTTCCGTTAGTGCCGTTTGGATTGGAAGGAGCTGAACAGGAATTTCCTTGATTTTGGTGCTGGTATCCGTTGCCGTTTTGTGGAGGTGTGCCGTTAGGTCTTGGGCCATTGCCGCAACCACCTGCGCCGCAGCCGCCTGCAGCGAGGATTGTGTCTGTAGATACGTTAACGATTTCAGCTGAAGCGGACTGAGTAGCTACAAGAGCGCCTGCTGCCATGCCAAGAAGAGCAAGCTTCTTAAGTTGTTTTTTGTTCATAGAGTTGAACTCCTTAAATGTTTGAATAGTGCTTGACGAAACATACGCCATGCTGCTTGGATTTAAGATTTAACAAATCACAGGATCTAATTCAAGGGAATTTCTTTGCCTAGGAGGATTCTGCGTTCACAAATTTTCTTTACAGCTACTCTCACTGCTAAATTTTTATCTTCGAAAGGGCCGGCCGAAGTCCCTTTGCATGAACCCTTTCCGGCACAACCATTAATGCCTGGCTGCGCACAGCTGTTCAGTCCTTTGCACTCGTTCTGGTTTTTGCAATCTTGATGGACCAGCTGGTAGGTCAGCTGCTTCCCTTCTCGATCCATATTGTCGTAAAAATAGAGGGCGGTTTCATCGAGATTTTGACGGATGTCGTTCTCTGCAATCTTGCCGATCTGCGGTGAGGGATTTTCTTCGATGAAATAAACATTAATATTTTGAGCGTCAGCGGCTTCGGCTATGGCTTGAAGGATTCCAAGCAGGGCTGAGGTTCTTATTGCCATTTTAAACATAGTTCCTTGATAACAGAAGGAAGAAAGGCTTGCAATTCAAAGCTGTAATGTATATAATTTATTGAAAATCAATATCATGAATGCATTTATCACTTTATTAGTAGTTTGGACGGCTCACTTTCTCGTCGACTTTATGGTTGGCGTTTGGTCGGTATTTAAGACGATGGCAGGTCTTGATCTGGGTGTTGCCGGGTTGATTGCTGCCGGCTGCGGTCTTGTCGGAGAAGGCTCTCAGATTCTCTTCGGCCCATTGACTGACAAAGGGTACAAAAAACAGCTAATTCTCCTAGCTCTCATATTGACCTCCGGAAGCGCTTTGCTTGTGTATACAGATTTTTATCTAGTGTATTTTCTTCTCTTTCTCTTAACGTGCATCGGTTCGGGCGCATTCCACCCTCCTGCAGTATCTTTGACGGGAGCCTTAACCGAGAAGCGAAAAGCGCTTTTCATTGCGATTTTTTCTACCGGAGGCTCCCTTGGTCTAGCTTTAAGCCAAATCATCTACTCAAAAGCGCATCACTACTTTCTGGGCGATACGATTGTCCTTCTGGCGCCCTCAGCAATTTTGTTTGTGATCTGCGTATTCCTCGGTTTTTGGCAAAAAGAACAACTTCCCATGCAAAGCACTTCCAGCAGACGCATAGGATGGGAGATGGTTCGAGATTACTTCAAAAATCCTTCGCTGAAAATGCTTTACTTCACTCAAGTGAGCAGCCAAACCATTTCCTGGAGCGTCATTTTTATTTTACCCGATATTCTACACTCAAGAGGGTATGACGCTTCTATCGCTTTTGGAGGCGGCCACTTTGCTTTCATTATGGGCGGCGTATTGATGATGATTCCAAGCGGGCTGATCGCGGATCGTTTCTCCCCTCGCTCCTACATTTTGTTTGCGAGCATCACTGGGTCGACACTGCTTTTTGCCTTCCTGTCGATGCCCTTCCTATCAGATGCTTACTTACTTGCGACCTTAATGTTGACAGGGTCGATGCTAGGCACCATTCAACCGGTAGCAGTGGCGCTTGGCAACCACCTGGGCAGAGCAAATCCCGGATTGGTCAGCGCTTTCACAATGGGCATGGTCTGGTGCGTTTCTGAGATGGTTGGTCCAGGCGGTGTGGGCCTATTGAGCGGATTGTTTGAAGAAGATGCTCCCGCTAAGGCAACGATGGTAATGGGGGTGTTATTCCTGCCTTCATTGGTTCTTTGCGCTTATCATTTGCCAAAATCAGCTGAACAAACTGAACCTACTACCGGGTAACCATGCACTATCTTTTTCTATTTCTATTGATCGTTCACTTGCATCTTGAGGCGGTACGGTTAACGGAGCGCGACCCAAGCTGGAAGTCAAAAACGGTGGTTGAATTTGAAGACGGCACCCCCAAAGTGGTGCGCTACTTTGATGACAGTTCTTGCCCGGTAAAAGAATTAGAATTAAACGAAGAGGGAGCTTTAGTCAGAGAGAGCGACTTGAATGCTCAGGGGGATCCGGAAGGGCCCTACATCCTCTACTATCCATCAGGAACCGTACTACAGTTAGCCTCCATTCATCAAGGACAGCTAGAGGGGCTCTATAAAGAATTCAACGAGAGAGGGCAGTTAAAAACAGAACGGTTTTTTAAAGCAGGTAAGCCGGAAGCCGCCTATAAAAATTACGATGAAAATGGCAATTTGAAGGAAAAAGGCCGCTACTCATCTGGGGAGAAAGTAGGATTATTCGAACGATTCTACCCATCGGGCCAACTGGCCTTTCAGGTGTCTTATGAACGTGGAGTCATGGAGGGAGAAGCTGTAGAGTGGGATGAAGATGGACATGTGATCGGGAAAGCGTACTACTTTCAAGGGCTTCTCCACGGCGACCAGGGAAAAACAGCGTGGATGCGCTTCTACCCGGACCAAACTATAAAAGAAAGCCTGCAGTTTCACCACGGCATTGCCGAAGGCATATCTATAGTCAATTATTCCAATGGCCGGAAAGCTGCAGAAGTGCAGTACCATTTAGGGAATAAAGAGGGAAAAGAGAACCACTTCTCACCAACAGGAGAGCTCATTTTTTCTGGTTCTTACGCTGCAGGCATCCCTCAAGGCGAGCATCTCACCCAAAATGCCAGAAGAGCCGTGTATGATGCTCAAGGGAGGCTTTTGCAGCCTGTGGTGGAGTGGAATGCAGAAGGTTCTAAAATTAGCGAAAGCCATGAAGGAAACGGCCCCTACCTCGAATGGGATGATAAGGGTGTATTAAGAAAGCAATTCTTCTTCCGGAATGGAAACATGGAAGGCCCTCAGGAAGAGTACTCTGAGTCGGGAACTTTGATCAAGCGCGCAGAGTACAAGAATGGCCGTCTTGAAGGCCTTTACGAAGGCTATTATGCTGCCGGCGCTCCACGAGTTAAACTGGCAATGAAGGATGGGCAACTCCAAGGCACCTATCAAGAGTGGTTTCCAAATGGAACAACAAAAATTTCCTGCTACTACCGATCAGGGAAGCTGCAAGGGCCATGCATTGAACGGTCCGAAAAGGGGCAGATCCTTTTCGAAGCAAAGTATAAAGAAGGAGTTCCTGAGGGAGCTGCGACCTCATGGCACTCGAACGGCAGTTTAAAGTGGCGTGTCGCTTATAAGAACGGCTTGAAAGAGGGCAAAGAAGAGGAGTATTATCCAGACGGCTCCCCTTCCTACATAGCTTATTATAAGCAGGGAAAGCCGGAGGGCGAATTTAAGGCGTTCTTCACTGACGGATCTTTAAAAGAGGACCGCAGTTACAAAAATGGAAAAAGCATAGGGACAGCAAAAGAATTTTACGAAAACGGCTCGTTGGCAAAAGAAACATCTTACGTAGATGGCAGGCTGCATGGCGATCAAAAGCGGTATTTTCAAAACGGCGCCATTCAAGCGGTAATGCAGTACGATCGCGGTACTCTTGACGGAAAGAAAGCCCTTTACGATAGCAACGGAGAGGCAATTGAGGAAGCAGACTATCAAAAAGGCGACCTAACGGGCCCCTATTATTTGAAACGGGCTAATGGAACGGTTGTCATCACTCAATATAAAGACAATAAACGGCATGGATACCATCAGGTGTATTTCCCGGAACAGGAACCTTACGGTAAGGTGAAAGCTTTGGAGTGCTTATTTGACAATGGCGTGTTGGAAGGAGAGCTCTCTCAATACAACGAAGCTGGAATCAAAGTGATGAGTACAAACTATAAAAATGGTTCACGAGACGGTCCCATGACCCTCTTTTCCCCTGAAGGCAAAACAGTGTTTGCCGCAGAGATTGTGACAGACCGCCAGCATGGCACAACGAGTGAATATTACCCTAACGGGTCCCTTTACAAGCAAGCAGAATTCCGCGACGACAAGCTGGAAGGCATAGAGAAGACCTATTACACCAACGGCAGCCTGAAATCTGTCGCCCACTATAAAAATGGACTTCTCGACGGCCCCTACAAAGAGTGGAATGAAGCAGGAATTGTCGTCTTTGAAGTAAGCTATAAAGATGGAAAGCAAAGAGGGCAGCTCAAACGTTACGACAATTCCGGTAAGCTTATTTCAGAAAAGGATTTGTAAATGACCAAGTGCTGGAAATGCTTCAAAGAAATCCCCGATCTTCCTAAAAAAATCTCCTTTCGAGAAACCTGCCCCTTCTGCAACTTTTATCTCCACTGCTGCAAGAACTGCAAATTCTTCTCCCCCGGCCACGCCAACCAATGCCTCATTCCCGGCACCGATCCAGTCTCCGATCGCGAATCTATGAACTTCTGCGAAGAATTTCAACTGAATCCACTCATCAAAGAAGAGAAGAAAATCTCCTCCGAAGACGTCGCCAAAAAGCTCTTCAAAGACCCCTAAAATCGTGAAGGAAGGTTTTCCCTGAATTTCTTGAGGAGATGAGCGTGAACTTTTCTGTGAGGGGAGGGATTTTATTAGCGTCTTCGATGAGGAGTCGGCCTCCTGGTTGAAGGAGGGCATGGTTTTCAAACCAGTCGATGAGGAGTTGGCTGGTGGATTCTTTTGCGTAGGGGGCGTCGGCAAATACGATGTCGTAGCGTCTGGGAAGGCGGATTAGCTTGTCTAGCATGCGGAGGTAGTCGCCCATGAGCACGAGGGTGCTGTTTTTTATGCTGCAAAGCTCAATGTTTTTTTCGATGGCGTGGATGGCTTCTCGGGAGGAATCGACGAAGGCGGCGAAGGAGGCTCCCCGGCTCAGGGCTTCAATTCCCATGGCGCCGCTTCCGGAGAATAGATCGAGGAAGGCGGCGTTGTCGATTTCCTGCTGAATCATGCTAAATACGGCTCCACGCATTTTTGAGGAGGTGGGACGGGTTTGCTCCCCTTTTGGGGAAACGAGGTTTCTGCCTCTAAAGGTTCCTGAAATGATGCGCATAGTTATTCTTCTGTTTCGTTCAATTGGATCTGGAGCACTTTCCATTCGCCCTTTTCTTTAATCAAGGAGAAAAGCGCTTCTTGAGGTTTTTCTGGGGGCTTGTCTAAAATTACGGTGTATTCGGCGATGTTATTGTTGAATTGCAATTTTTTTAATTCGGGGAGTTTGTATTCAGTTAAAATCGGATTCTCTTCGATAAATTTCTGAAAATTGCTTAGGGATGTGGAGTCTTTAAATGCCTGTGATGTGTAGATCTGATACGCTTTATCGCTATTCTTGTTTTTGATTAGGTAGAGGAGCTGTTTGATCGGCAGCGCTACTTCCTCTTCGTTGAATGCTTTTGCAACGCCTGGTTTTGCATCTTGTCCTAAGATTTTGATTTTTTCGACTTTCCAGTTGCTGGCTACTTTTTTTAGGGTAAAAGAGGTCGAGGTTTTTTGAGAGCTATTTTCAAAACTGATGTTCGCAACAATGACGTCATCGACATCGGAAATGTCCGTCAGCTCTGTATAGGTGAAGATTGCAAGGATCGGATAGCTTTTGAGGAAGTCCTTAAACGCACCTAACGTGAACTCCTTTTGAAATCTCAATGTTGTTAAGTTATTGTACGCTTTTTCGTACTCTCCGTTCTTAATGAACTTCAGCATCTCTTCAATCGCTGTGATGGCGGCTTTTTGTGCGCTGTTGAGTTCGGTTTTTTCCTCTGTACCAATGCGGAAGTTGAGGATTTTCCATTTATCGTCTTCTTTGATCAGTTGAAATTCTATTTTAAGCGGCTTTGCACCGGGATTTTCAATTACGGTGTCCACTTCCTTCAGATTATTTTCATCGCGGACGGATTCAATCGATAATCGGCTATTTTTCTGGAATTCAGGGAAGGCGCGAATATATCGTTTAAACTCTTCTAGAGAGGTAGCTGCCTGAAACTCTTTCGAAGTAAAGGAGTAGTACGCCTCTGTCCATTTGCCCTCCTGAATCGATTCAATTTGCGTTTTTACGATCGCTTCGGGTTGGTCGGGATGGTTTTTGTCTAGATAAACCAGTAGGAGGGAAACGAGAATGGCTCCAAGGACGATCAGGATGCCGAAAACACGGTTAGAACGAGGACTCATGTTTGCTCCCATAAATGGTTAAGAGTTCATTGGCTTTGGAAAAGTGCGCCTTTTTTAATTCGTCGTACACTTTCAACCCTTTGGCGTTTTCACCTTGTTTAAAGTAGAGTGAGCCTAACTTGTACAAGGTTTCGTAGTCGTTGGGTTTGAGCTCCAAAAGCGCTTCATACGCTTTTTTCTCTTCTTCGGGCATTTTCAAGTCGCGATAGCTAAAGGCTAGTTGAGAATAGATCCAGGGGTCTTTTGGTGCATATTCTTTCAATATGGTGAATTCCTCGATAGCTCTTTTAGCCGTCTCATGGAACTTCTTTTCCACTTCGGGCCCATAGCGATCCTTCGGAATGTAGTGATCTCTCTCCTGGTTTTCTGGAATGGCGTAGAGGCCTGATAGCATGATGTAGGCGTTTGCAAGAAAGGTGTGGGCGTCGAGGTTGGCCGGATGGATTCTCACTAAGAAAAGATGCTCTTCTACAGCCTTTTCAAGGAGTAGTTCGCGTACAAAATAGATGTCTCTCCAATATAGCAGGCAGCTTAAGTTTTGTAGAGGAGAACGCATGAAATTGAACATTTTAGGCAGTTTCAGGCAGCGGTACTCTTTTTGGTAGAGAGCGTCCGCTAGGTCGCTGCACAGCTTTGAGATGCGAAGATGCGCTTCCGGCTGCCCTTCGGCATATTTCCCTCGTTTCTTTTCTGCTTCGATCCACTCATCCAAAACGCGTTCAAAATAGTCTCTCTTCTCCGATACGCTATACTGGCGGAACATCAAATAACCAAATAAGGTCATCACCAAGAGCGCGATCATGAAGGCAAAAAGGGCGCTTTGAATGAAAAAGGGGAAGAAGATGGCTAGGAAGGCGATTTCAAGGGTGAGGAGTAGTGAAAAAAGCATGTTCCAACGTGTCTGCGAAGTCAATTTCCTTTCAAGTAGGATCGCAAACGGTTCGTTTGGAGCATCGACCGGTTGGGAAGACGTTCGATGACCTTGTTCAATGGCAGAGGGGTGCATCCATTTACTCTAGCTGAATTGCAAATTTTACTGAAGCTCTACGGGCGCATTGGCCTGCAAGGCAACTTTTAGCTCTTCCTGGTAGAACAGGAGTAAGCCGACAGAAAGGATGCTAAAAGAGAGGTAAAATGCCGAAGAGGCCACTTCTCCCAGGAAGAACCAACCAAATAAGGCAGTAAATAGAGGGGTGGTCAAGCCGGCAAAGGACATAAATGTGGCCGAAAAACGCCTTAAGAGGTAGCCATAGAGGTTGTAGCAGATCAAATTGGAAACGAGAATCAGGACGGCAGTGCAGATCAGGAACGGTTTAAATTCTGTAACAGGTACAGGATTCCAGGTTTCAACGGCTGCTGAATGAATCAGAGCAAACGCCCCGCCAATCAGCATGCTCAATCCATTAGCCATCACAGGAGAATATCCCCTTTCGCCGACCGTTTTTTTCAGTAAGATCCATCCGTAGACGCTGCATACAGCGGCCATCACAACGGCAAGCTCTGCCCAGGAAAAAAGGAAGAGCTGGCCCGCCTGTTCTTCGGAGCTCGTTTGATTGAGCAAGATAGGCATGACGCCCAGGAATCCAATCCCTAACCCCAACCATTTTTTAGGTGTTAGGCGTTCATTCAATGAAAAATAGGAGATGAGCGCGGATAGGAAGGGAGAAAGACTGTAAATTAAGCACGTTTTGAAGGAAGTTAAGTACTTAAGCCCCCAAAATTCGAATACGTTTGTCAGGTAAATTGTGAAGAGAGCCATCATGAGGATGATCTTGAAGTCTGCTTTTGCCAGGCGGAATTCCTTCCTATGGAAAAGATATTGGTAACCCAGTAAGATGAGTCCGGCTGCCGCCATCCTGCTGCCTACCAAGAAAAAGGGGGAAGAGTAGGAAAGCGCGGTCTTGGCCGTAGTAAACACGCTGGCAAATAGAGCATAAACTAGGATTACTAAAAACATAATAGCAAAATTTTATCATAAATGTTAAAAAACAACAAGGGTTAATTGCCGTAAAGGACATCGAATGCATAAAGATAAAATTTTACTCATCGAGGACGAAGAGGATATCGCCGCCCTGATCAAACTACAGGCAGAACTTTCCGGCTACAAAATGAGTGTCGAAACGGATGGACTGAATGGACTGCGTGCAGTGGAAAGAGAAAAGCCCGACCTATTGATTTTAGACATCATGCTACCCGGTTTGAATGGATTGGATGTGTGCCGCAAAGTAAAAAACAGCAACGACTTGAAGCATATCCCGATCATTTTGATCTCTGCGAAGAGCGAAGAGCTAGACGTCATCTTAGGATTAGAGCTCGGCGCTGACGATTATGTGACCAAACCCTTCTCCCCTAAGGTGCTTTTTTCCAGAGTCAAAGCGGTTTTGAGACGCAAAAATGAGGCCAATGTGGGTCCAAAACTTCTTAACTTCGGGCCTTTTTCCATGGATCTGGAAAGCTATCTACTCAAAAGGAAAGAGATGCCGATCTCCTTGACGTTGTCGGAATTTGGTATTTTGAAAAGGTTAGCCTCCATGCCCGGTAAGGTTTTGACGCGAAATCAACTGCTGGACGACCTGCAAAATGACGACGCCTTTGTGGTGGATCGCAACATCGACGTACACGTGGCTTCATTGAGGAAAAAGCTCGGCCCGAATTTTGAATGGATCGAAACGGTGAGAGGTGTAGGCTACCGCTTTAGAGAGGAAGTCGAGTGAAGTAACGCTTTTCGTTAGCGATCTGCACTTTGCCTTTAGCTTTTCCTAATCTCTTTACGAACTTAACTTGAGTGACGGCGACTTCGCCCTCTTTTGCCGTTTTTGCTTTGCTGTGGAGAAGAGCCTCTCTCAATAGAGTTTGGAGTGCCTCATCGCTCAATTCTTTCCCCTTCGCCATTTTCGCTATGACATGGGAACCTGAGACGCCTACAGCATGGGCCCAATAGTCGTTGCCGCTAGCCCAGCGGAAGGTGAGCTCGTCATTATCTTTCGCGCTTCTGCCAATCCAGATCAACGTTCCATCCGGAGCGATCGTTTCCAGATAGGGTTTTCGCGGCTCGTTCTCTATAGTTTTCTCTTTCTTCTGGAAGGGTGGAAGGTCCGCTTGAGCTTCAAATTCGGTCCATTTTTCGTCCGTATCGATTGCTTCAAGACGATCGATCAACTCTTGAACTCTTCTCACTTCAGACTGTGCAAGAGCTAGTTCTCTTTCTGCATGAGGAAGACCTTTGATCAGTTTTTTTGCTCTCTTAAATCGGATGGCCACCTCCTCATGAGGCTTTAAAGAGGGATCCAGGGCAATTTCAATCGTTTGATTTTCCTGAAGCCAATCGTAGACAATCACCGTTTTTGCCCCTTTGGCTATGTTATAAAGGTGTGCCTTTAACAACTCAGCTTCGTGCTTGGCCTTTTCTCCCCCTAAGCATAAAGCAAGCTGACGATGGCATTTGGCTTGGTATTTTAAAGCGGTTCTCAGCTTTCTTTTTAGCCGTTGGCGCAGCGTTTTCTTCTGTTCTTCCCAAGAATCTAGTATTGACATATGTTTTACTGTAGGTGCTAAATCTACCCCTATTGTAGAAAAATCCTGTTAAAAAAGGGGAAAAATGTCACAAGCTTTATCATATTTTACGACTTTAAAGTCTGTTTTTAGTTATCTCAAAGGCTCAACTGAGCAAAAATTGCCTAACTTAGACAAAGTTTACGTTGCTGCCATGTTTGCGCTCTTTCCTCTTCTGGACCCGAAATCGCACTTGGCGATCAACGGCGATCGGATCAAGATGCAGTTGCCAAAACGAGTGTATTCCCCATCTAGCGGAGAAGAGGTAGTAGATCTTCAAGGAATTGAGCGGACAATCTATGGAAATGGACGCGATGAAATAGGGATTATCTGTCTTGCTTTCAGAGAATTCAATGTGGAAAGCCTTAAGCAGTCTGAAAGCGATATTGTTCCTTTTGCAATTGCCGGGATTAGAGAATATGCAGAACATTATCCCCACCACGATAACGCGTACATCGTATTGAACGATACGGCGAATATGGTAGAAAAAGGATGGCGTAAAATGTTAAAGCTTAGAGGGGAAGAGCAGCCGCCCGCTCATTCCGCCCTGTATGAGGAGATCCATCCATTGCTTGAGAGGCCGGAAGACTTCCAGGCTAAAGCGCAACTGTTGACGCAATCATTCTTTAACCGACAGAAGAAAGAAGAGCCTAAGTAAAGTAGATCGACGTAAGATTGTGAAAAAAATCGATTTTAAACTCTTCTGGGGCCTTTCGTCAAAGCACCTAAGGAGTATTTGCATTGCAATGGTCGTAAAACTGTAGTATTAACAACATTTTACAAGGGATTAATGCAGATGAATGCAACGGAACTATCCGCTGTAGCGGAGAAGATGAAAAAGGTTCAGGATGCGGTTGGGCAAGTGATTGTCGGCCAAAAGGATCTGGTCCATAGCTTGATTCTTGCTTTGCTGGCAGATGGGCATGTTTTATTGGAAGGGTTGCCGGGTCTTGCAAAAACGCTCGCCGTGACCACGCTTTCTCAAGCGATCGATTGCGAGTGCAAGAGGATTCAGTTCACTCCCGACTTGCTTCCGGGTGATCTGATCGGCACCACAGTTTACAACCCTAAGGAGCAGGCGTTTTCTGTTCATCAAGGGCCTATTTTTACAAACATATTACTTGCAGATGAGATCAACCGTGCGCCTCCCAAAGTGCAGTCGGCACTGCTTGAAGTGATGCAAGAACGGCAGATTTCCATTTCGGGAGAAACATTTAAGGCAAAAAAACCCTTCCTCGTACTTGCTACGCAAAATCCCGTGGAATTGGAGGGTACCTATCCCTTGCCTGAAGCACAGCTAGATCGTTTCATGCTTAAAGTGTGCATCTCCTACCCTTCAGAGAAGGAAGAAAAGGAGATTTTAGCGCGGATGGCGCGGATTGGAGAGAGGCCGAAAATCCAACCGGTGATCACGGGCAGCGAGCTACTGGAAATGAGAAAATGCATCGATGGTGTGTTTGTCGACCCCAAGGTGACCGATTACATCATCAACCTAGTCTTTGCGACGAGAGAACCTGAGCGCTTTAAAATCAAGGTAGACAATCTCATTGCTTATGGAGCCTCTCCAAGGGCGAGCATCTACCTGACAATGGCTTCAAAAGCAGAAGCTCTGCTGGATGGTAGAGATTACGTAACGCCGAGAGATGTGCGAAAAGTGGTCATGAACGTCTTAAGACATCGAGTGAAGCCTACTTATGAGGCAGAAGCGGAAGAGGTCACAAGCGACGAAATTGTCCGAAGGATAGTAGAGACCATTCCGGATGTCTAAAGAAGATCTGAAAAAGATTGCCAAGATCCAGTTCAAGATGAACCGGCTGGCAAGCGGGCTTTTTTCCGGGCTTTACTTATCCCATTTCAAAGGTCGAGGGATCGAATTTGAAGAGGTGCGACCATTCCAATCGGGCGACGAGGTGCGTTCCATCGATTGGAACGTGACGGCGCGGATGGGTCAGCCTTACATCAAGCTATACCGAGAAGAAAGAGAGCTCACGCTTCTATTGCTTTTAGATATTTCCGGGTCGATGCAGTATGGCTCCCGTGATCAGCTCAAGAGGTCTGTATTAAGCGAAATCGCTTCTATCTTTGCTTATTCCGGGATAAAAAACCACGATAAGGTGGGACTGATTCTATTTAGCGATCAGGTTGAGCATTATCTTCCTCCGGAAAAGGGCGTGCGGCACGTATCGAGAATTATCCGCGACCTCCTGGTCTTCCCAGCCAAACGAAAAGGAACTTCCATTAAGAATGCATTTTCCTTCTTGGGGCATGTGCAGAAGAAGCGAGCAGTTGTTTTTCTCTTTTCAGACTTCATGAAAACGGGAGCCTTTGTGAAACAGGCTGCAGTTATTGCTAAAAGGCATGATTTGATCGCATTTAGCATTAGCGACCCGTTGGAAAAAGCGTTTCCGGGGATTGGTCTTGCAGAGCTTGAAGATTCCGAAACTGGCAAGCGCATGCTTTTAGACGCCTCGTCGTCGATCACGTTGGATCAAAAAGAAAAGAGAGAGGCAAAGCAGGCAATCGAAAAAGCGGGAGGAGATTGGGTTGAGGTGGTAACAAATCAACCCTATATGGCAACCCTATTAAAATGGTTATCGAAGAGGAAACGCAAGTGATGGCTCCATGGCTCTTAGCATTGATTGCGCTGGCTGATTTCCACGAATCTGGTCATTTGCTTAAAGTCACTGCATCTGATAACGACTTAAGATTGAATGAAGCGTTGATTATCGAAGTGCAAGCTTCACCTCCTTTGGAAGATTCGGTTGTCTTTGCTCTGGAAAGGGCATTAGCCACCCAAAAATCGAGCGGAGGCCTGCTTGATTTCTTTCTTGCGTCGACCATTAAAGGTTCCGAGGGCATTCGATTTACTCTTTTGCCGCAGTTTCCAGGCTATTTCACATTGCAGCTTCCGCCGATTTCTATAGCTGATAAGAAGGTAGAAATACCTCCCTTTTCTTTATCTGTAGAAACCTTTCCCGCTTATGATGAAGTGATTGGACCTGCTCCGAAAATGCCTCTTGAGCCTCAGGATCCTTTGGAGATAGATGAAGCGAACCGAAGAAAGTTGAAGTTGATCAACCAAAGCGGAAGTGCTCAATCTGCATTAAAAGAAAGAACAATACCACCTTCTAATTGGGTGGCGTTGATCTTAGGGATAGGGTTGACCTATCTCATTTACGTCCTATCCAAAGCGCCTACGGCCCCTGTCCGCGACCGCCGGATTCTCAAAGAGGAGGTGTTGGAGAAATTTCAAATCATCAAAACCCTCCCCAAAAAACAGGGAGCCGATGCATTATATCATTTGCTTATCCGCTTTACTGATAAACAGTTGATGCCTTCGTTTGTGCCAAAGCTCAATCAGTGGCGGTTTCAGAAGGAAGAGCCGGCGGATGCGGAATGGGAAGCGATCCTTTTAGATACTGAAAATTACTTACGCAGATAGTGATGGGATTGACTTTACAAGATGTTCACAGCGCGCTTCTTAGAGTAGCGCACCATTTGCATCCAACTAGACTGCTGTGATGCGAACCACTGGAAAAAGAGCTGGAGTTTCGAGGCAAAATCTATATTAAATGCGATCAGGAACAACCTACAGGAAGCTTTAAGGTACAGTGGCACCAAGGGCAAGGGCAAGGGCAAGGGCAAGGGCATGGGCAAGGGCAAGGGCAAGGGATGTGGGAATCAACGAGGAGCGGTTTTGCCTGTAGTGAAGTCTAGAATCTCTTGATAAGGCGAATAGCCTGAAAAGGCACTGGAAAATTCTTGTGTGGCCTCAAAGACCGATTTATTGGTAGATCCGGTGATTTCATTATGTAGCTGCTTGCGCATTTCGATGATCGCTAAGACGGTTGCTTCATTTTGAAATAGGGCTAAGAGTAAGGCAGGAGGGGCGAGGAAGACGCGGATTTTTTTTGCGTTTTTTTGAGAAAGAAAATCGTTAAATGAGGTGTTTACACATTCAGTCTTTTCTTTCCCTAATGTCAAAGCTTGATTTGCTTGAGTGCCTAAAGCTGCCTTTTTGAGGATGGCGAAGTAAAACTCTCGCAGAAGCTGATCATTCAGCGTAATCTTATTTATTTTTTTAGCTTCTGTAGGTTTTTTTCCCGCATATTGACCTTCAATGAGAGCCTCAAAGAGATCATCTAAAAGGTCGGGCCGGAGTTCCATTTTGATGCGGTAAAAATCTTGTTCCTGATAGAGAATTGCTAAGAGGTTTTTGGCTACTTCGATCATCAGATCGCGTTCGGCGGGCTGTTTTTCAGCTGTTTCTTCATATACTAAATAGCGGAAATTGATCAGGGCAGCTGAGTCTTTATTGCTCGCTCTCTCATCCTTGCCTGGTTCATCGCCGTAGTCTTCATCCTGCATGGAGGGGGTTTTACTGAGTTTGCGGTATTTTCCCTCGACAGCTTCGTCGAAGCGGCAGTGGCTTTCCTGTCCAAGCTCTTTATCCCAGAGAGATTGGGAGTAAGATGTTGTAAAGAACGACTGCAGGGCCTGATAGCTTAAGGCGGAGAGCGATAGAAGAAGAGCTGTGATGTAGATCAGCAGGTTCATTCTTTCAGTACTCCTATAGCTTGCGGGACTAGGAAGATGATCTGTTCAGGTTTAGTCGATTTGCGTTTTTGGTACTGAAGACGGATCAACCCAGGAAGTGCGTTTTTGCTCTTATCCCAACTGTCTATCCATTGAGCAGCTTCTTTGTCTGAGGCAGTTTGAAAAAAGGAAAAGCTCATGTTATCAATGTTGCTCATCAACACCTCCCTTTTAGGGAGTGGGAGGAGCTCTTCATTCCAGGACGCTCTGTCGGGCCATGTTAATAGAGTGATTTCGCCGTTTTTGCTTAAGTAGAGCTCGCTCAGGACATCTCCTGAAAAGATAGGGATAAAATTGATGCCATTGTCGTATGAGAAAATAAGAGAATTTCCTTCGGGCCCTAAAAAGAAGAACTGCTTGTCAGCTGTTGACGGGGTTGCAAGCGTAGAAAAAATGGCGTTTAGTCTTTGCGTCATCACTCTTTTGATCCAAAGCGACGCTCTATAACGCTCCCCTTCGAGACTGGCGGTCTCGGCTTGGAAGTAGGCGGCGAGAAGTGTGGTAAGGAGAATCGTTGTAAGCGCAAGAGCAATTAATACTTCCAATAAGGTAAATCGTCTGCATTGAATTCGTTTCATTTTTCCCACGCTATGTAGAGGGGGTATTGCACTTTTTTATCATCTTTAAAGCCCATCGTGATGGACAGAAGTTCTACTTTCGGCATCGGGTCTACGAGCTTTTCAGGGTTGATCCGTCTTAGAATGTAGTAGGATTTTGGAAAGGCCGGGGGTAAAAGCGCAGGATCTACCTCTTTTTCTTGTCCTAAGACCTCGTCTGAGATGTGGATCTTCTTCATATGGAGCGCTTCAAAGAGAGAAGTTTTTAAGGTAAGCAGATCTTCTTCTCTTTGAACCGATTTTCTGTAGAGTTCCAGGTGGCGTATTTCGTAATAGAAGGGGGCTAGGAGCAGCGGGAGGGAAATGGATACAAGAGCCAGGGCGATCAAGACTTCGATGAGTGTAAAAGATCGTTTTCTCATCTCGTCTCCTGCAAAACAGTTTGCGTTCTATCTTTGATTTCGTCGGACTGCTCTAAAGATAGGCCGGGTTCTTCAGCTTTTTCTGTGAGTTTCAAAGGAGACGGATAGCCTCGTAAAGAGATGGTGCGTTCGATGCCATTGCCGCGCAATTTAACTTGGCCTTCGCTCATGAAAAACCCTTTGGAATAGAAGCCTAAAGTAAATTGCGTTAAGTCGTTAAAGGAGATATCCTGGATATTGTTGTAGATTTCTTTCCCGGTTTTGATCAATTTCTTGGCTTGCTCAGACAGAGGTGTAGAAGGTCTCCATTCGGACGTCCATTTTCCGCCTTCCATCGCAACGCGTATCTCTCCGTCGGCTCCGCACAGCGTCATGAGCTCGGTAGCGTTTCTCAACTGGTCTAGAAATGTCTCCATCTCGTTCAGCGTTCTCTGTTTTGTGAACAAGCGCTGAATGTTGAACGCTCCTACCCCGGTGACTAAGGATAGAAGCGCCAATACGATGAGAATTTCAAGCAGAGTAAACGAGCGTTTACTTTTTGCTCTTTTCATACTCTGTTAACCCATCGGAATGGATTTCAATGTCGCCGTCAGAGTTTTTTTCCACGCGATAAGGCTTGCCCCATCCATCTAGTTCGAGGTCTTTTGCGTTTTTAACGAGCGGTGAATCTTTGACGATTTTCATCCAGTTTTCTTCGATCGAATCGTTTAACTCGGGATTTTCTGCAACAGCTAGATTTAAGATGCTTTCCAATTTTTCAATCGCTGCCTTAGTTTTGAACACCTTTCCTTGCTCCAAGCTTCCTCGGTAGTTGTAGGCTAAGACGCCCGTGATCAGTGCAATCAGGAACATCACGATCATGATTTCGATCAGTGTGATCTGAAGCTTTTTTCGGATGATCATTTTTTCTCCTTAAGTTTCTGTTAATGATGAGATGTCAGTCATGGGCAGCAGGATCGCCATGAGGACTAAACCGATGATGGCTCCCATGATGACTAAAATAGCAGGTTGGATCAATGACATGGTGCGATCGATCGTTTTTTCCAGATCGTCTTCATACATGTCCGCAACTTTTCCAAGCATTTCGCCCAGATGCCCCGACTCTTCTCCAATCGCGATCATACGTACGGCCATTTTTGGAAGATAGCGCGATTTTTTGAGCTCGTCTTGCAGCCTGCCGCCTTCGAGGATCCTTTTCTCTGCACGCACTATCTCCTCTTCCATCAAGGCGTTCTGCATGACCTGCCCTGCAAGTTTTAATCCTTCCACCAGATTTAGGCCGCTTTCAGTGAGAGTGGATAAAGTGCGGGAAAAGCGGATCAAAGCGGCTTGAATCATGACTTTATTGATGAGGGGAAGTTTCATGAGCCATTTTTGCAATTGCAGCTTTCCGGTAGGCTTGGAGAGATAAGAATAGACGCCAAAGCCGATGCCGCAGGCGGCGATCAGTAAAAGCCACCACCACTCCCTGAATATGTGGCTTAAACTAAGTACTAGCATTGTGTAGCTGTTGAGCTGCCTTCCTTCAAACACGCCTTCAATTGAGGGCACAACGAACCCCATCAACAAAATGATGACAGCGAAGGCAAAGAGCGATAAGATCCCCGGATAAATGAGCGCGTTGGAGATCTGCTTGCGGATCTTGGCCTCTTTTTTTAAGAACATCACTTGTCTGTTGAGCACCTCTTCGAGGTTGCCGGAAGCTTCACCAGCGAGTACCATGGAGACGTAGAGGCGGTTGAAACTTTCAGGAAAACTTCTCATAGCTTCTGAAAGCGGGCTTCCGCTTTTCACCTGCTCTGCCAAGCTCAAGATGATCCTGTGGTAAGGCTCTTTTCTCACCTGCTCTTCGATCGTACTTAAGCTCTCATATAAGGGAAGTTTCGCTGAGATCAATTCCGCTAACATGGACGAGAAGGTCAACAGCTGTTCTCTGTTCAGGTGCTGGGAGGATTTTAAAGAAGCGTTGACTTCGATCTTGGTGACCATGATCGATTGCTCTCGAAGCTTTTGCTTAGCCTCTTTTTCGTTTTGCGCCTCTACAAAGCCTTTAATCTTCTTGCCTGTAGTCTCCAATGCTTGATAATGAAATACTGGCAATGGTTACTCCTCTACAAAGCCTCTGGTGGCTCTTAGTACCTCGGCGACCGATGTGACTCCGTCGAGCACAAGTCGGGAACCATGGTACAGTAAGCTTTTCATTCCACTTGCGAGAGCGACCCGCCTCATTTCAATCGCATCCGCACTTTGCAGGATCTGTTTCTTAATTGGCGATGTATCGAGCATAAGTTCGTAGATACCATGTCTGCCGCGATAACCCGACTGAAAGCAAGCAGGGCAGCCTTTTCCTTTATATAGGACGCCGCCATGCAGATCGGTTTCTTTTAGTCCCAAGCTGGTCAATTCGCTGGCGTCGGGTGTGTAGGTCTCTTTGCATTCAGTGCAGATTCTTCGGACAAGGCGCTGCGCTAAAACACCGACCAATGTAGAGGAGAGTAGATAGGGCTCTACGCCCATGTCTGCAAGGCGTGTGACCGCCGAAGGGGCATCGTTGGTGTGCAAAGTGCTTAACACAAGGTGGCCTGTGAGAGATGCCTGGATGGCAATATTGGCCGTTTCTACGTCGCGGATCTCTCCGATCATGATGATGTCCGGGTCTTGGCGCAAGATGTGTCTTAATCCTGTGGCAAAGTCCAGCTTGATTTTAGGCTGGACGCCGATCTGTGCGATCCCTTTTAGGTTATATTCGACGGGATCCTCAATCGTCATGATGTTGATTTCGTCGTCGGCAAGTTCTGAAATGGCGCTGTAAAGGGTGGTTGTTTTACCGCTTCCTGTTGGACCGGTAACTAATATGATGCCTTCCGGGAGCTTGATCAAGCTCTTAAATTGGTCGAGAACGTCAGGCAGCATACCAATTTGGTTCAGTCCAACTAAAACGTTGCCTCTATCCAAAATACGAAGCACAATTCGTTCTCCATCGACAATCGGTGCTGTGCTGACGCGGAAGTCGATCTCTCTTCTTCCCATTTTGAGCTTGATGCGGCCATCTTGCGGCAATCTTCTTTCTGCAATGTCCATTTTGGACATCACTTTAATACGAGCGAGCAGCGGGGCTTGTAGTTCTGGTGCAGGAGCGTGTCTCTTTTGAAGTACGCCGTCGATTCGGTAGCGCACTTTCAGGCCCGTATCTGAGGGTTCAAAATGGACGTCGGATGCGCCTTGCTGGATCGCTTCTGTAATGTAGAGGTTCAATAAGCGGACAACAGGAGGAAGGTGCTGAGGATCGCTCAAGAGGTCGTAAACTTCAATATCCTCTTCCTGCCCGCCGCCTTGCGTTTCTTTGGCAAGCTTTGCAATCAGTTCGGTCGTAGCTCCGCTTTCGATGTTGTATGAGTCGTGGATTGCCGATTTTAAGATTTCCGCAGAGGCAAAAGCGGGTTTAACTTTGCTTCCCAGCATCTGTTTGAGCTCTTCAAGAGGCTCTAAGTCAAAAGGGTCGTTAGTGGCGACCCAAACGCAGCCATTTTCTTCCTTATAAGGGAAGACAAGATGGGTTGTGGCAAACTGATAAGGGATTTTCTGATAGATCTCTTTAGGCAAGGTAGTGGCGATGTAATCTAGAAGTACGGGAATGGCAAGGCGTTTTGCCATTTCCGCTTTAGATTTTTCATCTTCCATCGTACTCGCCCCTAGGGTTGCCGCACGTGTCGTCGTTGTGCCATCCGGGAGAGTAGCAAGGAGGGTTTTCCCTTCCAAAGAGGGTCGTCATCCATCCCTTGAGCAGTCGATTTTTTTCGCACTCTTCCGCTTCAATTAACGAGCACATGAATTCAGGCACGTCTCCAGGTCTTCTTGCAAGCTCTTCCTGGCGGATCCATTCAAGGTCGCAGGCTGGATCAGAGATGATTTTTGGAGTGATGAAGATGAACATTTCTGAGCTTTCATCATGCAGATGGGTGTCGCTGAACAGCTTGCCTACGCCCGGTATCTCCCCAAGGAAAGGAATACTGTCTTTGGAATCGTCGATATCTTTGCGTCTTAAACCGCCAATGATGACTGTTTCACCATCCGCAACGCGCGCCTGGTTTTTGATGTTTCTTCTGCGCACGTTTGGACGATTCGTTGCCACCAGGCCGATCTGGTCAAAGGTATCGAATGTGATGTCGGAATCGAGCGAAATCGTATCGAGAGCGTCTTCGCCATCTTCTTCGTCCGCCAAATGGATCGTTGGAGTGATGCTCAACGTCACACCATACTGAGCACGTTGGAAGGAGTCCTTTAACGTGGCTCCGCCTACTGTTTCAATTTCAACAATACCTGTATTGATGGAGATTTCATCGAGGATGGCAATAAAGGCTGGCGTTTGGTTTACAGTGACGACAGAAGGGTTGGAGTTGATCGTGACGTCGTCTTGCGATAGAAGGAATCGATAGGTCAAATCGAATGCCGGAATTCCGCTCTTTCTTTCGCGGCTGAACAGGAAGTCAAAAATGCCTGTGGAAATCCCTCCAACGCCAACCTCGTTAAACACAATGCTGGATGCGGTTGTGTTGGTGGCCCTGGAACCGAGACGCAATAGATTAAGGCCGTAATCGTTGCGGTTAGAGATTCTCTTCTCAAAGAGAAGCACTTCAAGCTGCACCATCCGTTTTGGGACGTCCATTCTCTTGATCAGCTCTTTGATGCGCGGTAAAAGCTCTGCTTCGACGACCATCACGATCGAACCTGTTTTCAGATCGACGATGAAATTGCCTTGATCGATCTTGGGTCTTGGGAGATTCGGTGAGGCCGGAATTACAGTTGCAGGCGAAATAGGAGGGATCGGCCGTTGAAAATAAGGGTCGGAAGGATAAATTTCCGGCGATAATGCAAGCTGCGGCGGCTGCTCGACGATCGTCGTTTGCTTGACATCGCGAAGTCTGAGCTCATCCATCAATTCTTGATTTCTGTCGTAGCCGGCTCCTGTAGAAACCATCAGCTGATACACCTTGGACAGCACTTCTGCTACTTCCTGCGGATCGGAATGTTTTACAGCATACCAGTGGATCACCATGTCTTTGGCTCCGGCAATCTGACTCTCCACTTCATATATGACATCTTCTGCTTTTCTGATTTCTTCCGGAGTTCCGATCAGGAACAGCACAGAAGAGTCTTTTCCCATAGTGAGCACTTGCAAGCCATTGCTTTCAGGGCCCGGGACGAATTCGATTTTTAAGGCAGCTTCTTTACCCTTGATCTGCTTTGTGCCACCTTCAGGCTGGCTGAAGATCGTTTTCAGAACTTTTGCCATCTCTTCAGCGGAAACTTTAGAAACAGTGATCGCTTTGTACTCTTTCTCCCCGCGGTTTTGTGAGATGAAATCGTACAGGCGCAATAGATCCTGCGTTTCGTTGACTTGCGCGATGATCAGGATGTCTCGGCCGACCAATTGCACTTGGGTGCTTCTAGGGTTTGCAAAGTTATCGAGGAAGTACCAGATTCTGCGCACATCAGAGGGGTCTGGAGATAAAAGAAATGCGATTCTCGATTCAGGAGAGAGAAGCTCCAGATCTTTTCGTTTGCTAGTGATCAGTTTGATGGCCGAGCGATCTTCTTTGATCTTGTAAAGCTCTTTCAAGAAGGGATTAAGCTGTCGGATGCCAACGCCGTTCTGGCTTAAGATCAATTCGAGCATCTCATTCCAGGAGGCGCGAGGAATCGGCAAGTTGGAGTCGATGCTGATCTTTTGCGAAGCAATGTCGGGAGGAATGATGTAGACGTAGTCTTGCGAACCGTAGTCGACAATCAATTGGTCTAAGGTAGTGTCCGGTTGGTACCAAAGAGCATAACCCTCTTGACCACCCTGTAGCGTCATCAGCTCTCTGAAACTTTCTTGCAAATTGGAAATGTAGATGCGCAGTTCTTTGACTTTGTCGAGAAGAGGTCCATACTCTGATTCAGGCGCTTCGTTTTTGTGCAAGGCGTAGGCTTCTTCAGAAATCCTCTTTTCTTCTAAACGCGCTTCGATCAGCTCTCTGTTCACCTGTTTTAAGAATTTCTCATTTTCAGGACTTAAATCGCTTCCGGACTCCATCAAGCTCGCTTTCTTTTGCGCAATTGTTTGAGCTGAGAGAGTGGACAGAACCGCAGCGCATGCTGCAAGAGTAAAAATCGTAGTTTTGATATTTAGAAACATAGCATCCTAGTTTTGTGTCGCAACCGGCAACTCGTTTTCTTCACGGGCTTCTATGGCTGGGCTGGGTTCAGGCTCCTTGCGCATGGAGGGTGAAGCGATGGCGATCTCAATATCATGGATCTCAGCGCGGTTTGGCGCAACTAATGATCCTTTGAGCACCTGCTTCTCATCTTCTCTTGCCAATCCTTCAAAAATGAACAGAGGGCCGACCAGTTTTCTCTCAACGTAAGAATCGATCTCGTCGAGTGTCGAAAGCTTCTTCCATCCGGCTTCGGTTAAGATTAACCAGTCGTTTGGTTTTAAGATCATACGGTCTTTCTGGATTTCGAAGAGCACTTTTGTCTTGGTTCTTGCTCCAATGAATCGAAACTCTTCTGTCAAAGGCTTTGCAGCAAAGCTTTCATTCGCTTTAATCAGGTTAATTCCCATTTTAGCACGCCCTTCGACGTCCCATAATTCGAGCATCATCACGCGCTCATCCACTTTTTTTACGACGAGAAGAGGAGAGGTTTGCGTCGATCGATCAGGCTGTACTGCTATCCAGCGCTCATCTTGCCAAACAAAACAGTCTCCAGGCTGAGCGTAGATGGCATAGCTGTTTTCACCGTCCACAAAATCGACTCGCTGCTTAAGCGCCTGTTCAGAGAATTCGTCGCCTCCATAGCGCTCAAAAAATTTGTCCTGGCCTATCCAGCGCGCCTTTTGCCTAGCTAAAAGCGTTGCATCGACGCGCCATTTTCCAAGCTCCCAGCTGCCGGGTGCGCGGAAAGATTCTTTTGAAGTTAATGTAAAGAGGGATCTTTCATCATCGACAATTTCATGCCCGTCTTGGTCCAGCATCGACACATGCACTCCAGCATCGTTTCCATCTGCCCGGGCGGAGATCCACAAATACGCTTCTTCATTCGGCTGTGCTAAGCGGTACTTGTTGCTATGCAATTTTCTGTCGTAGACCAGGAAAGCCTTTTCACCCGGTGCTATCGAAAATGCTTCCTTAGACCCCTGGAAAGAGAAGTGCATCTTTTGCGTGGAGGGCTCCGCGTCAGGACGCGCGTTTTTTCCTTGGAACACAATGAACGGCTTCAGATCGGGAATTTTCAGCCTAGGAGGGGTGTGTACGAGGGATAGAATGGCGCGTTGTGTGTAATCGTACGCTTCCTTGCCTTGCTGGAATGAAGAGACCGGCAGTGCACGTTCATTGATTTGCAGCGGTGCCTGAACGATCTCTTGAGGCCTCATGAAATAATAGACAGCAGCAAGCAACCCTAAAAAAGCTTGAAGGGAAATAAATCCAAACGGAAGCCATCGCAACAGTTGTGCCATCATAAGCGAATTGTACTTTATTTTCTTTTCATCAGCAAGTTAAGTAAGAATTTATTCAACACGGGCAAGGGCAAGGGCAAGGGCAAGGGCTGAAATCCCTAAATATTTATTTTGCATCTCTAATTGTAAATCAGTATAAACAAAATTTAAATTAACCATGAGGTAACCTATGTCCGGTCCAGATTCTCCCAAGCAAAAGCCTGAAGGCAGCACAGGGTTTAAAGAGAAGTTCGAATCTACTTTAAAAGACTTGAAGTCGAATGAAAAGATCGATAACCTTGTGAGTTATGCTACTGCAAATACCAGAGACACAGTCAGTTATGTTGTTCTTATTGTTGGTATCATCTTACTGTTCTTCAGTTCGTTTTACGGCGGACTTCTCGTTGGTTTAGTAGCTGGCTTTTATTTCTCCTCTGAAATTATGTCTATCGTGAAGAACTTCAATGCTTTAGTGGAAGATCAAGGAGTGGTAAAAAGTTTGATCGCCGGCGGATTATTGTTGGCTGTCTTCATTACAGCACCTTGGATTGTTATAGGCGTAGCTTTAGCTGTTGCAGTCAGGCAGATTCTTTTTCCTGAAGGTCGCTAAATTATATGTAAATAATCGCTTTTAAGGTAAGCTGTGCTGTTATGGTAGCGATTAAAATCAAAAAAGGTTTGGACATTCCTATAGAAGGGTTGCCTTCCGGGAAAGAACAAGCTTTAGTTCTTGGGGGAATGGCTTCGCAGGCATCTTCTCGATTTCTTGCGTTGAACCTCGAGCCATTTTCCTGCCAGTTTCATCTGATCGCCAAAGAAGGCGACAAGGTAAAAATCGGCGACCCAATTGTCGAGGAAAAAAACTGTCCGGGCCGCTGTTTTGTATCTCCCGCTAGCGGCGTAATCAAAGAAATTGTACGTGGTGAAAAGCGCGTCATTCGTAACATCGTCATCCAATTGGATGCAAACGAAGAGTATAAACAGTTTTCTGTCTTAGATCCTGCCACTGCATCTTATGAAGCATTGATTGAGAGAATGTTAGAGGGCGGACTGTTTGCTAAAATCAGAAAGCGCCCCTTCGACCTCTTAGCGAACCCAAAGGTAAAGCCTCGTTCGATTTTCGTAAAAGCGATTGAATCAGCTCCTATTATACCTCCTGCAGAATTACAAGTCAGCGGATTAGAAAAAGAGTTCCAAGCAGGGTTGGCAGCACTTTCTCGACTCACCGATGGAAAAGTGCATCTTGTCCATAGAGCAGGAACGCTTTGCAAAGCATTTTTAGATGCTAAAAATGTTGAACGCCACACAGCTGAAGGGCCTCATCCTATTTCTAATCCCTCCCTGCACATCCAGGAAATCGATCCGATCCTTCACGTAGAAGATAATGTTTGGGTGTTAACTGCCCATGACGTCGTCTGTCTTGGAGTTCTTCTCTCCCAAGGTAAGATTCACCACGAGCGCGTGATCGGTATTGGCGGCACCGGCATTTTGCCCAACAAAACGGGTTATTTTAAAGTGCGCGACGGCGTTTCGATGGCAGAACTGATCTCGGGAAGGCTAATTCATGGCGATTTAAGGCTTATTTCCGGAGATCCTCTGACTGGACAGCAAGAGCAGCCCACTGATTACCTGCGTTCAGATGATTTCGCCTTAACAGTGATTCCTGAATCGGAAGAGCGTGAATTTCTCCACTTCTTCCGAGCAGGTGGAAGCAAATACTCTTTCAGCAAGGCTTATCTTTCAGGGCATCGCGACCCTTCCTCGCGCAGTTACTTCTTCTCTACAAACATGCATGGAGAACATCGCGCCTTTATCGACTCCACTCTGTACGACAAAGTCCAACCCCTGAACATCTCCACCATGCTGCTTGTCAAGGCAGTTATGGCAGAAGATTACGACCTAGCAGAAAAGCTCGGCATTCTGGAAGTCGTTCCGGAAGATTTCGCCCTGCCCGCCTTCGTCTGCCCCTCAAAGATCGAAATGCCTTCAATCATAGCCCAAGGCCAATCCGTGATGGTAAAAGATTACCTACAATCTTAATCCATTGCTTGTCAAATTCTTGGATTTTTTCAACGCAAAGGCGCGAAGAGCGCAAAGAAATATTCTCTGTGCAGCTTCTTATCTTTGCACCTTTGCGATAAAAAATTCCGAGCATTTCGGGCAGGAGTAGGGATGTTAATTTAGCTCATTTGTGTAGAGAGGTGGCAGGATGAAGACTAAATTGAGGTTTTCAAGATTGTTCACTGCCGGAGAGGCGTCTAGGTCGTAGGAGTAGTCGCCTTCTTTTAGGGCGTGGATTTTTTTGACATAGCCGACTTCTAGCCCTTTTGGGTAGATGCCGTCCATGCCTGTGGTGACGAGGAGATCGTTGGGTAAAAGGACGGGCGTTGGCATGTCTGAGGGGGAGCCGTGGATGGGGGCGCCTGAGCGCAGGTCTCTTGCGGGGCCTTCCTGGTCAGGAAAGTCGTAGTTGAAGCCTGAGCCGCTGAGCAGCATTCTTTTGCCTCTTAAAAAGGGGCGGCCTTCGCCTGTAATTTCACCCTTGGCGAGCAGTTGAGGGCCTCTTTTTGCACGGACTGCTAGATGAAGGCCTGAATCTGTGATGAGTCGGACTAGGGATTCCTTTTTCCCCACTTGGTCGATGATGCCCACGACCTTGTTTCCAATGACTACAGGACTGTTTTTTCCGATGGCTTTTCGGCCAAGCCGTTCATTGTCCGCTTCTCCCGCCTGAACGATTAGGGTGCTGGTCCAGGAGTTTAAGGGGCGAAAGATCACTTTGGCGGGCACTGTGAATAGCTGCAGGTTGAACTGTTCCACTAGTTCGCGTTCTCGTTCCGCAAGGAGTTCTTTGGAAGTGTTCTTTAGATAAAGTTCGTCCTGAGCTTGCTGGAGGAGTAAAAACTCCTGTTCGACAAGTTCTTTCAGCAGGGAAATCTCATTGGCTAAAAGCTGGTTTTCTAGTCTTAGACGCTGCAGTTCCGCTTCCGTTTTAGAGGCGGCGCCAGAAGAGAAGGGGTTGATCTGTGCGATGAGGTGGAAATAGGGAGAAAATGCCCCTGTGAAGCCTGCTTTGATAGGTTCCGATGCGGTTTTTGGAAGGGAAAGAAACCCGCATAGGAGTAACAAAAGAGAGAGAGGCAGCGAAGGAGCATGTCTCATAAGTTTATCAAGGCGTCTACGACGTGGTCTAGGTTGGATGCGGTGAGCCCGGCAAGGTTAATTCTTCCATTGGTTGGCAAATACACCCCATGATTCTTTCTGAGGGATAAAACCTGTTCTTCTGTTAAGTTGAGCATGGAGAAAAACCCTTCCTGCTCGCATATAAAGGAGTAATCCTTTCCGCTTTTGCGTTTGAGCGCTTCTGCAAATGCTTGTCGCATGGATATTACACGGTTTCGCATCTGCTCCACTTCCTTTTTCCACTCCTCTTTGAGTGCGGGATTGCTTAAAATTTCGCGGACGATGGCTGCTCCATGGATAGGAGGTGTAGAGCAAAAGCTTCGGACAATTTTTTTAAGCTGGGAGGAGACTTTAGGCATTGAATCCTTATGGTCTGCCACGTAGATTAAGGCTCCGACTCTTTCTCCATATAAACCGAAGTTCTTCGAACAGGAGGAGGCGATAAACATCTCCAGGCCCATTTTGAATAAGATCTGCATCGGCGCCGCATCTTCTTCCAGAGATTTCCCAAAACCTTGATAGGCATTGTCCAAGAAAGGGAATAACCTTTTTTCCAGCATGATCTTTCCCACAACTTCCCACTGCTCTTTCGTTAAAACGGCTCCGGTGGGGTTATGGCAAGAGCTTTGAATAAGAACGATAGTGCCGGGCGGCATTTCATTCATGGCGCGTACCATCCCCTCAAAATCGATGAGCGCTTTTGTCTTATCGTAATAGGGGTATGTTTCGATTGTCAGACCGCAGTGGGAGAAGATCAGATGGTGATTCATCCAGGTTGGCTGGGAGAGAAAAATGAGGGAAGAGAGATGCCTCGATAAAAATTCTCCGCCTAATCTGAGGGCGTAACTGCCCCCAATGGTTTGAAAACATGCCACTCTATCACGAGGTGCATCAGGCCCCAGCGCGAGCTCGATCATCTGGTGGTTGAAGGCAGAATCGCCCTCAATGGGCAGATAATCGCGTGCCGCATATTTCTGTAGAAGAAGAGCCTCAGTCTTTT
>JBKEAL010000215.1:0-6416 GCA_047972195.1 Parachlamydiaceae bacterium | reverse complement strand
TCATCTTCAGGTCGAATGGGTCGAATGAGAATCTCCTCTCCTGACTTAAGCTTCTCCTTTTTCACATATTCGGAAGGATAGGGGCGGATGGAAAGCTTGGCCCTCTTCTCCCCTTCCTTGTAGAGAACGATTCGAGCGTCTAACGCAATGAATCCCTCATGAGAAGCTAGAAGTGGATTGATGTCGCACTCTTTAATGGAGGGGTTCTCCACAATCAATGCAGAAAATCTCTCCAGAACCCTTTCAAGAGCCTCAAAATCGATACCTTCCCTGCCTCGCACTCCTTTAAGCGCCTCATATACCTTAGTTTTTTTGATCAGCGCTCCGGCCAAGGTCTGATTCAGTGGCGGCAAGGCAAGCGCCCTGTCTTTGTACACTTCAACCAACTGTCCGCCTGTGCCGAACAGAATGACCGGACCAAATTGCGGATCGACGCTTGAACCAATAATGAGTTCATATCCGCTCATTTTCACCATTTTCTGCACAGTCACGCCTTGAAAATCGGACCGACTCACTGCGCGCTCAATTGCCTGATAGGCGTTGCGAACGTCTTCAGCACTATTGAGGTTCAGCTTGACCCCTCCAACGTCCGATTTATGAGTGATCGTCTGAGAGTACAGTTTCAAGACGACCGGAAACCCTATCTCTTTGGCAAGAGAAACAGCAGTTTCTGCATCGGTAGCCGTCTCAGTCCGCACAGTAGGGATGCCGTAAGCCTCTAAAACTTTTTTGGACTCAAACTCATCCAGCAGCTCTTTGTTTTGGCTGAGGATTGCTTCAACATTTCTACTCTGCAGAATTTCCAACGGACTGATTTCAGGAAGCTGATAGAGCAGCTGAATCGTCTTGCTATATTCCCACATCAGGGCAAATGCTCTGGCAGCATCGTCCGGATATTCAAATGTAGGAACCCGGGCAAGGTTTAGGTGGTCAATTCCCGACTGCACCGATTCCCCTCCCATCCAGCTGGCAAGAAGTGGTTTTCCCAGCTTTTTTCCCCATGGCGCAACGCATTTGGCTGATGCTTCCGGATCGGTCATATCTTGAGGGGTAAGAACGACTAAGACGCCATCGCTTTCTTGGTCGTTGCTTAAAATAGAAAGCACCTCTGCATAGCGACCCGGCGTTGCATCGCCCAGCAAATCGATCGGGTTGCCATGACTCCAAGTCGGAGGCAGTAACTGATTTAACTCACGTAAGGTTGCTTCCCCTACAGGCGATAAAATAGCGCCATTCCTGATCGTTGCATCTGTTGCCAATACGGCTGGCCCGCCAGCATTAGTTACGATGGTAAGCTTTGGGCCTTTAGGTTTCGGCTGTCTCGACAAGACAGAGGCCATCTGAAATAACTCTGCAATGGAATCTACCCTTAAAACGCCAACGCGTTCGACTGCAGCGTTAAATACATCGTCGCTTCCCGCTAAAGCTCCCGTATGCGATGCCGCCGCTTTAGCAGCCTCCTCAGTACGCCCTCCCTTAATAACAATGATCGGTTTTTCCCGAGCAATCTCTCGCGCTGCCGAAAGAAATTTTCGCGGCTCCCCGACTGTTTCCATATAGAGGAGCATCGCCTCAGTTTTGGGATCATTCCCCAAATAATCGATCAAGTCTCCCCAATCAGCATCTGCCATTGATCCGATCGATACGAATGCGCTAAACCCGATCTTCTCTTTTAAGCTCCAATCCAGCACCGATGTGCACATCGCACCTGACTGACTAATAAAGGCGATGTTTCCAGGTAAAGCCATGCCTTTCGCAAATGTGGCATTTAAAGCGCCTCCGGGATTCATCACTCCCAGACAGTTGGGACCGATCAACGGAATTTTGGCTTCCCGAGCGATCTGAACGAGTTCGTTTTCTAGCTCGATGCCCTCTTTTCCAGCCTCTTTAAATCCAGCAGAGATCACAATGCATCCCTTCACCCCCCTGGCTGCACATTCGCGAAGAACAGCGGGCACCACTTCAGCTTTTGTGATCAGAATTGCCAAATCCGGCGCCTCCGGAAGCGACTGCACATCGGGATAGCACTTAAGCCCCAACACCGTTTTTCTTTTAGGGTTCACAGGATAGATAGACCCTTGAAAGCCCCCCTGAACCAAGTTTTGCATTAAAGTCTTTCCGACAGTGTTCGTGTCGTCTTTGGCCCCTATGACTGCGATGCTTTTCGGTTCAAAAATCGCATCTAAAGGTTGTATTTTTTTTCTGATAAAATCTTGAGAAGGGTCGGTGAATTTTTTCATGGTGTAGTTTATAAAATATTTTTTATATAAAATGCACCAATATGAATGTGTTCCTCGAAGACTTGAAAAGTGGCGAAATCCAGATGCGGGACCGCTTCCAGTTTGAACTCAAGTCCAATTTTTATCCTAAAAGCGGCTCTATTGATAACCTTTACACGCAAGAATTTTATTTTTTTGTTCCCAATGTGTTGATGATCAACCCTGAAACTTATACAAAAGCTGATTTTTACGGAGATTTGACCAATTTTATTCGACTGAAAACGCCTGAATTCACCATCGAAGACTTGGCGCTGCCTGAGGGAAAGCGCAACCCCTTCTTTATACTGGAAAACACGAAGCTCTCGATCCAGGATACGGAAATTGAATTGAAACTTTTAGGAAATATTATACGTAGCGCTCTGCGAGAGCGTGTGGCTTTCCTGCTAACCTTAAATGAAGCTTCTGATGAAAAAATTGAAAAACTGAGCCAGGATGTGAGCCAGATCCGCGCCAACTTTAACGCTTTGCTTTCGAGGTTGCAAAAGGTGGAAACGACTGCAAGCTATGTGGATGAGTTTATCTCAAACAGTATCGATTTCTACCTGACCGGTTATCTAAATGAGCTCCGAAATAGAAATTCCGCAATAAGTCAGAAAGCAGACGACGCTCTATGCCGCTTGATTCTCGAAGAACGCCACCGCATTTCTTTGAAACGCTCTCATAAAGGGTCTGCAGAAGAGGTGCTCTACCGTAGCAGCTTACTCAAAAAATTTGTCATGGATGCGCTCCTGCTGCCTGTAAATCGATCCTCTATCCAAGAACGATGGGGAGGCGCCATCGCCAGCTTTGCAGCAGGCATTGCGATGTTTGCCTATCTGCTGCTTTTCGTTTGGCAGGGTTCCATTTTCGTGATCAATTCGATCCCCTTTATTGCGATCACTGTGGTTGCCTATATTTTAAAAGACCGCCTCAAAGACGCTTTGAAAACGCTTTCTTATCAACACGCCTTTTATTGGTTTTCCGACTTCACAACTGAGGTGCAATCGCCTGATGAAAAATACATTCTCGGCGAAATGAAAGAATCGTTTATCTACACAAAGTTGGACAAGATCCCGACAGAAATTAAGGAAATGCGCTTGCGCGATTTCCACATTATCCTGGAAACGTATAAGAGGCCGGAACAGATTCTCTACCTAAAAAGAGAAGTCAAAATGTTCTCACTTTCGGAAAAAAACTTACGAGGCTGTTCGGCGTTGAACATCTTTATGCGCTTCCACCTTGAAAATTTCTTAGAAAGAGCTGATGATCCCTACCACGACTACATTTCCCTGGATCCTACGACCCATGTTCTGATGCATACAGATCTTCCCAAAGTGTATCACTTGAACATCATCCTCAAAAACAGCTATGAAGATCAGGAAGGTCAGAAAAAAGTCGAGATCAAGAAGTTTAGGTTGATCTTAGATAAAAATGGAATCAAGCAGATCGAACATGTTCATTAAACGCCTTATACAGACAGGAAAGAAGTTTCAGGAGAATGCCTGCTACAACAAGGCATCCTCGTTAAGTTATTACACGCTTCTGGCAATCGTTCCCGTTTTAGCGGTGGCGTTCGGCATTGCCAAAGGGTTTGGCATCGATAAAAATCTCGAAGCACAGATCCTGGAAACCTTTTATCAGCAAAAAGAGATCGCTGAGAAGGCGATCCAGTTTGCCCGTTCAACTCTGGAACAGGCGCATAGCTCGCTTGTAGCCGGAGTCGGCGCTCTCATGTTATTTTGGAGCGCATTTGGAGCCTTAGGAGCATTAGAGGGTTCACTGAATACGATCTTTGGAGCGGCGAACGACCGTTCGATCGGCAAACGGATGGTCGATTTTCTCCCGATTTTAATCTTCATCCCTTTCCTCGTCGTCGCTTCAAGCAGCGCTACCTTCTTTATCATCAGCAAAATCGTCGACTTTACTGTTCATTCCGGTGTGTATGAAGCGATCAAGCCTTTGATTTACTTGATCTACTACAGCAGCATTCTCCTCATTGCCTGGACGCTCTTTTTTATCATCTATTGGCACATTCCAAACCGTCAAATCCCTTTAAGGCCGGCGCTATACGCCAGTTTCTTAGCTGCCGCAGCCTTCCAAGTCTTGCAATGGGCCTACATAAACCTTCAGATTTACCTAACCAGCTACAACGCTATCTATGGTAGCTTTGCGGCGGTTCCCCTATTCCTCCTTTGGATCCAATTCAATTGGATCATCGTGCTAGGTTTTGCTCAGTTTGCCCGTACCTTTTTTGCTCATTACGAAAAAGAAACGCCAAAAATCTCTAATGGCCAGCTGTTTCTTTCTCTACTCGACGTCTGCAAAGAACCTAAATCAAGCTCTCGTTCGCTAGCCCAGCTTCTTCATGTGAATGAAGATCAGATCGAAAAGGCACTCAAGATCGCTCTTCAAGAAGAACTGCTCATCAAAGGACAGAATGGTTTGTATTACAGAAGCGCAAAAAACCCTGAAATCACCTATGAGCAAGCCCTAGTATTATTAGATAATAATTGACAAGTTCATACGTTTTTGACTCCTATGCTCAATAACATGACAGCATAACCAAGGGCACCCAAAATAAAATAGGCAGTGGAATCTTTTTTCTTTTCAGGCAGCTCATAGCGCATCGAATTCAAAATTACCCCTCCTGAAACAAAGGCAACGACCAGTGCAATCAAGGCTTGAGGGATTGCCGTAACATAACCAACAATCCACCCCAAAATAAGCGCTACTACAAGCATCCAACGCGCTTCATTTTTATAGGCTTTAGGATGAGATTCGACTGCATTATGATCGCGGACAAAATAATGAAGCCCCATAGCTACAGTAAATAACCAGATCGGTTTGATATCGGGGTTGAATGGATCTGCTAAGCTAGCGCCTACAAAAAAGTTGAATAAAGCGTATCCTCCCATCGATAACCAAAACTTATAATCCGATTTTGAGGTGGATTTTTTTTCAACTGCATAAGAAAAGAGCAGTCCTATCAACGCAATTAAATAAGCATGCTTATCTAAATAGGGAAGAGCGCCGTGAATGGTTCCCTTGATTAAAGGTTGCCCTTCACTTAATGCCGGAAGCAGGTCTACAAACACGTATCCCAGCGAAACTCCGCTTGCAAACGAAAGAAATCTTCCATGCCATATCCAGCTCATAATGCGGGACTGGTTGCCGAACAGATGCACGGCAACCAGTATCCACAGGGAAACAAATGAGGCCATGGATTATTTGTTGCACCCGCAACCGCAGGCCACTTGACCATCAGCCCTCGCCGATGAGCCGCAGCGGCCATTTTCCGGAGAGCAATGGCACCCTTTTTCAGAAAAGCATCCGCAATGCTTTTCCGGAGTGCACGCGCAACTCTGGCATTTGCAATTTGTCATTGCAGGTTCTGCAGACAACGTGCCCACAGCCAATAAGAAACAAAATAAAAATTTCATAAAAGCACCTCAGTTGTTTTCCACGCTTTACGCACAGATTGGACTACAGAGTCTTCTTTACCGTAAAGCCGTTGGGCAGAAGAAATTGTCGCGTTTGCAAACTCAACAAAAGTGGCATTGGGACCAATCGCCCTTGTATCCATCACATCGTACACGACTTTACCGATCTTTTCCCAAGTGTAACCGCCTACCTCCATGGATGCTAAGTAGAACCAGTGATTTGGGATGCCGGAGTTGCTATGCACGCCGCCCCAGTCGTTTTCATCATTAGGCACTTCTCCATCCTTCAAGCCCTTATAAGCTGACATTCTCTTGGGTTGATCGTCTTTGCCCATCACTTTATTGTCATACGCAACCTCATCCTTCATGCTACGAAGCGCTTGTTTAACTGCCGGAGATTTTCTCGTTTTACCAGGCTTATCCGGCATCATGACATCCCCGATCAAGAAATCGGCATCTTCTGCTCTTTGATTCAGATCAAATTGCTTGACCATCGAGCCGAAATCATCCGAAATCGATTCGTTTAAAGCTCCTGACTGCTCTTGATACTGCAAGTCTACAGTATGTTCAATCACACCATGCGTCATTTCATGTCCGATCACATCGAGGTCTCTTGTGAATGTGACTAATCCCACTCTCTTACTTCCATCGCCATAAACCATTCGTTCTCCATTCCAAAACGCGTTGGCATATTCAACGCCAAAATGGACTGTAGAAT
>JBKEAL010000203.1:0-4265 GCA_047972195.1 Parachlamydiaceae bacterium | reverse complement strand
TGCTATTTAGCTGGCAGCAACCATTCTTCCTGATCGGAAACGAGTTCCACCTCCTTCCATTCCTGCTTGGCGGCGTCATGCTTCTGCAGCAAAGAATGATGGCTCAAGGACCAACAGATCCAAATCAGATGTCAGACCAGCAAAGACAGCAAAGAGCGATGGGCAACATCATGACTGTCGTCTTTACCTTAATGTTCTACAACTTTCCTTCAGGATTGAACATTTACTGGCTATCCTCTATGCTCCTTGGCATGTTGCAGCAATGGTGGACGCAAAAATCACAACGCAGGAGCGTTCAAGCGTAGTATGAAAGCGTGGGAGGATTTCCTCCTTCAACAGGAGGAAGAGTTAGGAGTAGACACTGTTAAAAAATGGCTCCGGACTCTTCATCTTGTAAAATTTGACGCTTGTAATCTCTACCTGGAAGCAAAAGACAGCTTCCACGCCCTGTGGTTCGAAGAGCACATCCGCAAGAAAGTGATCGAGCGGCTGGAGAACAACAACCACAAAAAAATCCGCGTCCATCTAGCTATCGCCAACAAGACCGCTCTTCCTCCCAAAAAAGCTAAACCGGCAACCGCCGCTCCCCTCCCCTCGTTTCAACTGAACTTCGACCCGTTAGATCCGTTTTGCACTTTTGATAATTTCGTCTTGGAAGCTGAGAATGAACTGCCTTATAAGCTGTTAAAAGACGAACTCTCGTCCATGTATCCGATCTACTTATGCGGACCGCCTGGTTCGTGAAAATCTCACCTGCTGATGGCTGTTGCAAAAACATTGCGCGACAATGGAAAAAAAACGATCTATGTCCGGACAGACACTTTCTCTGAACATGTGGTCAATGCCATCCGCCAAGGAGAAATGCAAAAATTCCGCGAGGCGTACCGCAATGCTGACGCTCTTTTCCTGGACGACGCACAGTTTTTAAGCCGCAAAAATGCTACTCAAGAAGAGCTATTCCATACGTTCAATGCGCTTCATATGGAAGGGAAAACGATTGTGATTGGGGCAAACTGCTATCCCAAGGACATGGTGGAGATTGAGCCTCGACTGGTCAGCCGATTCGAATGGGGTATTGTGCTTCCTGTAGCTTTAGTCAAAGAGAAGAAGAGGCTGTTGGAAAATAAGGCAAAAAGCTTGCACTATCCTATCCCTCCGAAAGTTGCTGAATTTCTGATCGAATCGTTCCCAAGTTCGCCTAAAGCACTCATGCACGCATTTGAGGCTCTTGTTCTTCGCTCGCACATCCATAAAAGCGGAACTCACAGTTTATTCCGACCAATGACCGTCCAATTGGCAAAACATTACCTCGCCGACCTACTTCTAGCCGAAGCACAATCCGCACTCACTCCGCAAAAGATCATCCAATGCTGCTCTGATCATTACGGCATCCGACCAGAAGATATTTTAAGCAAGGCGCAAACAAGAGACTGTGTGGAGCCGCGTCAGCTATCGATGTATTTATGCAGAAAAAACTTGAAACTCCCCTTCACAAAGATTGGAGAAATTTTTGGAAGAGATCATTCTACTGTGATGACCAGCGTCAAACAAATCCAATCGATTTTGGAACAGAAAAATGCAGATCTTTTAACGGCCTTG
Source organism: Parachlamydiaceae bacterium (assembly GCA_047972195.1). Classification (GTDB taxonomy): domain Bacteria; phylum Chlamydiota; class Chlamydiia; order Chlamydiales; family Parachlamydiaceae; genus CAZSDA01. Next base: position 2,666 of record JBKEAL010000203.1, on the reverse strand, counting down.
GCAGAAATTGAAAAGAAAACATCCATGAGGTAAAATCAACACATGCAACATACACTCAATGACGATAAAATCATCCTGGTGACCGGAGGTGCCGGATTCATCGGTTCCGCAGTCATCAAAGAACTTAACGACAAAGGGATCTCAAAAATCGTTGTAGTCGACGATTTAGACTCAAGCGAGAAATGGCAAAATCTCGTGGGGAAAAAATATATTGAACTCGTTCCCATTGCAGAAACATTTACCTGGATTAAGGCAAACCAGCCCTCGGTCGGTGCCGTCATTCACTTAGGCGCATGCTCCAGCACCGTTGAGAAAGATGCCAAATATCTCCATGAAAATAACACCCGCTTTAGCCAAAGACTTTACGAAGCTGTCAACGGCAATGGTTGCCGATTTATTTATGCCTCATCGGCTGCAACCTACGGCGATGGGTCAAAAGGATTCTCTGACGACGAATCCAAACTAGACGCTCTGCAGCCTTTGAACATGTACGGCTATTCGAAGCATCTATTTGACCTTTGGCTACGCGATCAGGCGCAATTTAAAAATGCATCAGGCTTAAAATACTTCAACGTTTACGGCCCCAACGAATACCACAAAGGCCGAATGTCGTCCGCGCTATTTCACATGTATCCCGTTGCAAAAAGTGAGAAAGTCGTCAAATTATTTAAATCATCTGAGCCCTCAAAATATTCTGATGGCGGGCAGATGCGCGATTTTCTCTATGTCAAAGACGCAGTGAGAATGACTTGTGCCTTCCTTGAAAACGATGCAACTGGCATTTTTAATATCGGTTCCGGTAATCCGGCGACATGGAACTCCGTTGCAGAAAACCTATTTTCCTCACTTAAAATCGACGGAAAGATCCAATACATCCCTATGCCTGAAGATTTGATTGGAAAGTACCAAAATTACTCTGCTGCCGATATGGAGAAAACAAAAAAAAGCTCTTGGACAGGAAGCAGCATCACTACCATTGTCGGAAGCGGTTAAGGACTACGTCGTCAATTATCTCGAGCAGGGGAAAAGATGGTAGAGCATACATCTTTGATCGGGCAATTCAGCCAGCTAACTCCAAAAAAAATCCTGGTCGCAGGAGATCTAATGCTCGATACCTATACTGTAGGTAAGGCGCAAAGAATTTCTCCTGAAGCTCCGGTTGTAGTAGTACGAGTTGAGAATGAACATGCTCTTCCGGGCGGTGCAGGCAACGCTCTGCTCAACTTAAAAGCATTAGGTGCTGAACCGTGGATCTTAGGCAAGATAGGACGCGACGATGCCGGCAAAACATTGAAAAAGCTTCTCTCAGATGGCGGCATTTCAACAGAAACAATTTTGGATTCAGCGCAAAGCAAAACTCCTGTAAAAAACCGCATCGTTTCAGACAACCAGCAGATCGTGCGCATCGACCACGAAACCATCACACCCTTATCTGATGAAGAAGAAAGGTCGCTAATCGCACAAATTCCAAAACTTCTCGACCAAGTAGATCTCGTTACAATTTCTGACTATGCTAAAGGCTTTCTAACTCCCAATATTCTGCAAGCTCTCATACGAGAATCAAACCAACGTAAACTCTTCACGATTGCAGATCCCAAAGGCATAGACTTTAGCAAATACAATGGCGTTACACTTCTAAAGCCAAACCAATCCGAAGCCTATGCAGCAGCCAAAGCCTCTCCATCCACACCCATCGACGAAGTCGCGAAAACGCTGCTCCAAAATTACCAGATCGAATATTTGATGATCACACGTTCCAAAGACGGGATCGCCCTGTTTGACCGCAAAGGAAACCGTCAAGACTTCACAGTCAAAGCTAAACAGGTAAAAGATGTCACAGGCGCAGGCGACACAGTTTTGGCAACTCTTGCCTTCTGCGTTGCAAACAACCTCCCCTTAAGCACAGCAATTCAATTTGCCAACATGGCAGCCGGCATTGCTATCGAACAGTTTGGATGCGCTCAAGTTTCACTCATCGACCTGGCAAAGCGCCTCTTCGACCTTGACTCCCGCAATAAAGTATTCGACCTTGAACACCTACCCGCCTTGCAGTTCGCTCTAAAAGATACCGCCTGCTTCATCCATAGCTTTTCAGGAAGCTCTCTCCCCTCTCCGGAACTAATCTCCCAATTGATTGAACGAAAGAAAACGTCGGATCAACCCGTTTTAGCCGTAATCGAAAGCACTCCCATCCATCCGGAAATCGTCACCGCCCTATCAGCACTTCACCCCATTGACTACGTTCTGCTCAACACTTCCCTAGCCCACTGCAAAAAAGCTTTTGCCTCAAGCGAGAGTTAGTGATGAAACATCCTCGATTAACGCCGCAAGTATTAGACAGCATTAAAAGTACATTTTTAGATTGTTTTCCTCAAGGTAGCCAGCTTTATCTATTTGGATCGCAAGTAGATCCTGAAAAAAAAGGTGGAGATATCGATCTTTATATTGAATCTCCGTTAGATAAAGCAGAGGAAGTTACAGATGCAAAAGAAAAATTTTTAACACAACTTTTTTTTAAAATCGGCGATCAAAAAGTGGATGTCATTATAAAGTTCAAAATGGAATTGCCTATTCATGAGGCCTTGTAGGATAAGTCTCTTCAGAGTACCTGATAAACTTTCCAGAAAATTGAAATTTAATTGAGATAAGAAGAAATAAATTGTAAG
>JBKEAL010000042.1:0-1489 GCA_047972195.1 Parachlamydiaceae bacterium | reverse complement strand
TCTCGCAGCGTATCGATGTTCAACGCCAGATCGATATGTTGATTGAGCAACTGCAATGGACGCATCAGGACATCAACTGGGAGCTGACGCCACTGCGTCAGGAACTGCAATGGCAACTGGAACGAGGCGACGCAGGGGAAATGTCTGGTGCGTTGCTGGCTAAAATCAATTTGATCCAATCACTGCTGGATAGTGAAGCGCAGATTTACACCTTCTCTCGCGAACTGATGTCGGCCAGCCATCAGACTCAGGTTGAAAACGGGATGAAGGTTTTGCAATACCGACTGGAAGAGCTGCAGACCGCCAGTCAGCCTATTTTCGAGATCCCAGCTTCGATTGCTTACCAGCAGATGCTGGGTGAGCTGGCGGAGCTATTGGTCATTGATGGTCCTTTTCATCGGGGAATCAGCCAAATGGTGCGGTTGAACAATGAACTTGATGACCTGATGCAGAACATTCAGCAGCAGCTTTCCGTTCAGCACGCGGAAATCGCCAAGCTGGTCGAGCTGGCGGACAATACATTCACCGATGTGCAGAACGACACCACACAGATGATCCGCGAAGGGAACCGCGTGCTCTTAGCCTGTTTTGGTGTTTCGATCTGCCTGAGTCTGATTCTGGCGTATTACTTTGTGAAACGACGCATTGTGGCTCGGCTGGCCAACCTCAGCAATAGCCTGGATGCGATCATTCACAATGACTTGTCGCATCCTATTGTGGTGGATGGCAAAGATGAAATCGGTAAGCTCAGCAAACAGTTGATTGAGTACGGGCGCAAAGTAGAAGAAATGGAGCGCACCAACGCACTGAGCCTTATCAACAATACTCAGGCGAGCCTGATCACATGCAATCTGCAAGGGGTGATCGAATCGGCTAACCCAAGTGCTCAAGCCACGCTGAAGCTGGAAGTGGGTAAGCTGCAACAAACACTGTGGCGCTGTTTTCCTGAAAAATTGCGAGCCTCGATCGAAGCTCTGTTTGCTCCCAATGATGACCTGATTAGAAAAGGGGCGCAAAGCGTGACTCTGTCGTTAGGCTGCGAAGAGAAACCACATTACCTGCGGCTTTACCTGCGCAAGTTCAATCAGGGCCTGAGCGACAAGATCATTGTAACCATTACCGACGTAACGGATCAGGAACACGCCAATCGGCTGCTTGAAGAACGGGTGCGGGAGAAAACCCGTGACCTGATCGATAAAAATGAGCAGTTGCAGGCTGAAGTGGAAGAGCGTGAACGTGCTGAGGCGTACCTGAAACGCACACAGAACGAATTGATTCAGGCCGCAAAGATGGCGGTAGTCGGACAAACCATGACCAGCCTTGCACATGAACTTAATCAGCCTCTGAGTGCAATGTCGACCTACCTTTTTACCGCGCGTTTGGCGCTGGAACAGGCAGAACATTCGCAAATAGCCATGAGCCTCGATCAGGTTGAAAGTCTCACTGAGCGAATGGGAAAAATCGTCAATAGCCTGCGTAACTTTGCCCG
>JBKEAL010000039.1:0-1700 GCA_047972195.1 Parachlamydiaceae bacterium | reverse complement strand
AATGTTTTCGACAAATCTACACCCAAAATTATTCTTTCCGGCAAGTGGCTACGCGAAGCGGGGTTTGATACCGGGCAACAGATTACCGTAAAAGTGATGAATGGCTGTATCGTCCTGATGGTCTATGGCGAGCAGGAGCAACGGTTGCAGGATGAGCTGAAAGAGGCCAATCAGAAGTTAAAAAGAATTGAGAGCACGCTTGCGACTCTCCAGTGAAGCAAGACTGAACCTGTAAGCGGTACTTACAGGTTCAGTTGGTGCCGGATGGCGCTAACGCTTATCCGGCCTACGCTATCAAATGAATCACCGAATAGAGCCATCGGGATAAAGGTACATCCCCCCTTCCAGATAAACAGGCTCACCGTCACTTATCTTCAAATCATCGTATAGCGATTGCATTTCATTATCTTCTGGCTCTGACTCTGACTCTGACTCTGACTCTGACTCTGACTCTAGACGATAATAGGTATCTACATCATATTTCTCATTGCGTAAATCATCATCATTATAGATACCTAAATGTTTCTTTAGCCCTACAATAGTAAATATCCATTTCAGACCATCTTTAATATAATATGCACCGCCATAAGCATTCTCATCTGGAAATTCCTCATATCCCAGGCGTAGCGCGTGTACACGTGCATGTTTTCCTGTTGTTAGACTATTCATATACACTCATTTTAATTGTCTCATACCATACACTGAACGTCATATTCAAAACACTCTCCTGATAGCCTATGCCACAAGGTATAAATGACATCACAGTGAAACACGCATTATAATGTCAATTAAATTGACAGGCACAATACCATCTCAGCTTAAATGATATGTGTATTTTTATTTATAAATAATTGCAACAATGGACGACTAATGAAAAACGTATTTATGGCGATGATTATCGCTCTCGTCACTATCACCGCATCATCCACTGTTTTCGCATGCCCGAAAGGAGAACACCCGCACGGCGGTACTGGCTCACACCATAAGGGCGGCTGGTGCTCATATGATCAGTAAAATTGCCATTCCTGTCTTGTTATTGCTCTGTTTTTCAACACCTGTGCTGGCAAAATCGACATTGAATATCGACGGCAACTCGCTATATCACGGCTATCAGTTGTATGAGAAAGGTTTTGATTATTTGAACGTTCGGGATGAACAGACAGCAGTGATGTATATGTCTTTTGTTGCCGGTGTAGCGGGGACACTGTCAAAAGAAACAATCATCTGTAATGAGAGCATAACCATTGGGCAGGAAGCTGATATTGTTGGTAATTACCTCCAGACCCATCCAAAAGAACGAACAAAATACAGTCCTTCTGAGTTGGCCATGATCGCTTTAGGCAAAGAACTTGCTTGTAGCAAAAATAGTAATAGCTAGCGCTGCACTTTGCTTGTGTTGCCGGATGGCGCTAACGCTTATCCGGCCTACGATTCCCCCAAAAAACAAAGCCGCCGATCGGTTAATCAGCGGCTTTTTCTGTTACCTGCACTTATATCAGAAGTTATATTTCACCCCGAGCATACCGCGGGTATCACTGTAGCCTTTGTCACCAACCTGTTGGGCCACGTTGCTCCACACGTTGAGGCGCGGAGTGATTTGACCTTCAACGCCGACTTTCAGCTCGCCGATGTTTTTGGTGCCGCGCATGTCGTTGCTAACATCGTCCATCTTCACGCTGGTCGTCTGTGTGTTGTGGATC
>JBKEAL010000022.1:0-5728 GCA_047972195.1 Parachlamydiaceae bacterium | reverse complement strand
AATGTTTTGGCTTTTATCACTGAAACAGTCAAGGCATTTTACCTAAATCGGACAGCTCCTTTCATATCTGCTGCTCATTCTTTTTAAAATGTTCGCGGGGGTACCCCGTGAACATTTACCGTCAAAGCGCCGGGGTTGAACGATCGAAAATTTGCACGTATAACTTTATAAAACGAATTTTCAATCGTTCAACCGCGGGAGCTTTTACGCTTGCCCAAATTCTCATTTTGAACTAAGAGGAGTATATAAGAGGTAATGTCTATGTCAGTAACGCCAGCAGATGCAAGCATTTTCTTTACCTTTGGGTCACTCTTAAGAAAGCAAAAGATGACTTAATGATGATTTGTTTCTATCCCTTTTTCCCTCATATGGGTTTAAGCATCTTTGAGTTATTTAAGAGGTGCCCTGGAATTCGTAAGCCCTCCCCCTCGGAACCTAGAGATAATGTGGGTCCAGATGCCATTTTACACGTAATCAATCAGTTAGATCCCATTCTTCTAGTAGAATCGATGGCTAGCATTCGCCCCTTACCATCTCCCCAAAACAAGGGATCTTTTCCAGAAGGAACTTACGAGCTGCTCGGTCCAGATAGCATCAGGAATATCTTCCGTTTAAATCTACTAGGGCTCTTGAAGGATCAAGCCTCTCCTGAAACCAGAGCGGTCATCGAAGAACTTGCCGAGAAATATAAAAACAAAATCACTACTGAAGACTTTCATAAGCAGTGGTGATTGTCTCTGCAGTGGGATCGTGAAGGCAGGCTCCTGTTTTGCAGGTGCGCAAGATGGGACAGCGCTTTTCAAAGGTTTTGCCGTAGGGGCAAGAGCCGAAGAAGATGTGCGATTGCTTGTTGCTGAGACCATATTTCGTGGGTGAAGAGGAGCCGAAGAGGGCGAAGGTAGGCACTTGTGCTTCATAAGCGAGGTGCAAAGCCAGGGAATCGACGGAAATGACTTGATTCATCGATTCCATGAACCATTGAAGCTGCGGGATGGTCAGTTTGGGGGCAATTTGGGCATTCTTAAGTTGATTTGCAATTTGGGTTGCCTTTTCTCTTTCTAAGTCGTTACCTGAGATGATCCATAATTTTGCGTCAGGTTTTGATTCTTGAATCTTCGATAAATACTGTGTCATGGTCGAATCGAGAAGCTGTTTGTTGGGCCAACGGCTGAAGGGCGCGATCAAGAGATGAGTTCCCGTCCCTTTCTGCTTTAAAAGAGCATCTAATTGATTCTTTTCTTCTGAGGAAAGCCTCAACATGGTACCGATTTCTACCTCTTCCTTCTTACCGCTCCAAAGAGAGACCAGATCGAGGTAATCCTGTCTGATGTTTTGCCCATCTACAGGGTCCATTCTTTTATTCGTTACAAAACGTGCGGGCCATTCAGAGACCTTTTGATTAAAGCCGATCTTTTGTTTTGCCTTAGCTAGCAATGTGATTAGAGCGGATTTGCTGTTGGCTTGAAAGTCAAAAAGTACGTCGTATTCAGTTTTTCGAAGCTGCTGTATGGACGACAAGATCTCTTTACGGTAGAAGAAAGGACGTTTGCGCCACATTCTGCTGTCTAGTTCGATTACTTGATGGATGTCAGGATGGGCACTTGCGATCGGTGCTGATGAGCGTTCAACCACCCAGTCGATCTGTGCATCTGGAGCGAATTTTTTGATGGCTCGGATCGCCGGAAAGATATGCACGAGGTCACCGAGAGCTGAAGTTTTGACGATGAGAACTTTTGTCATAAACGCTTCAGAGCCTCCTCAAAAGCTAACGGCGTGGGAGCTAAAACTTCGAGCATGTCCTTTTTCAAGGGGTGCGCAAATTGAATGCGATGCGAGTGCAAAAGAAGTCTCGAAGGCATCCAGGAGCGTCCGACCTCCTTGCCATACAGCTTGTCTCCTAGGATGGGAAACCCTAGCTCAGCAAGATGCACGCGGATCTGATGCGTTCGACCCGTTTCAGGAAAACAGGCAACCAGAGAGTTTGATTTTCCCTTCTTGATAAGAGAAAAACGGGTCACTGCTTCAAGTCCTGAAGTGCCGCAGGTGCCATATAGCGTTTGTCCTGAAAACTCTGAAACCTTTCCTAGACGATTAGAGATGATTTTTGTTTGAAAGGGCACAATGCCTTTAACAATCGCATGGTATTCCTTTTCCACTAACCTTTCTTTAAATAAGGTTTCCATCGCCTTTAGAGCAGGGTCTGTTTTTGCCAAGACCAGCACTCCGGAAGTGTCTTTATCTAATCGATGCACGAGTTTCAGACGATTATTATAAGAAGAGAGATGTGCCAAAACACCTTTTGGATCGCACGAGATGCCCGAAGGCTTATTGTAGAGTAGCAGCGCCTCATCTTCGTAGAGAATATCCTTTGGATCAAAATGGGCTACGGCCTTTCTTGGCTGTTCGGTAAAAGTGATGCGCTCTTTGTCGCGCAGCTTGCGGGAAGCAAACCGCTCCAACACCCCGTTGATGCGGAGCGAACCGTCTTCGATCTGTCTTTTTAGTGCTTTGTTGGAAGTGGTTTCAATATGCAAAAGCAAGAAGTCCATGACGCGCATCCCCTCTTGCTTTTTGCCTACAACCCATTCTTTCATCACAGCGATACGAATTGCCTCAAGAAGCGTAGGTCATTTTCTGTAAAGGTGCGAATGTCCGGAATGCCATACTTCATCATGACAAGTCGCTCCAGACCCATGCCCCATGCAAATCCTGAGTACACTTCCGGATCGATGCCGCCATACTTTAATACTTCAGGATGCACCATGCCGGCGCCGAGAATTTCTAACCAGCCGCTGAATTTGCATACGCCGCAGCCGCTGCCTGAGCAGAGGAAGCAGCGCACATCGGCTTCAAGACCTGGTTCCACGAAGGGGAAGTAGCTTGGACGAAACCGCGTTTCTACGTTTTTATTGAACAGTTTTCTTAAGAACTCTTCAAGTGTAGAGAGCAGATCGGAAAACGTCACGCCTTTGTCAATGTAAAGCGGGTCGATTTGATGGAAAAAAACGTGAGAGCGTTGGGTGACAGCTTCATTTCGATACACTTTACCGGGAGAGATAATGCGGATGGGCGGCTTATGCGCTTCCATCATTCTCACTTGGATGTTTGTCGTATGCGTTCTTAAGAGCCACTCTTTATCAAGCCAGAACGTGTCCTGCATATCTCTTGCCGGATGATCGGGAGCAAAGTTCAGCGCTTCAAAATTGTAGAAGTCAGTTTCGATATCAGGGCCGCACTGCACGGAAAAGCCCATGCCAATCAAAACGTCTAAAATTTCGTCCATGGCTGCTGTCAGTAGGTGCTTGCCGCCCAAGTAGTGTCTTCTACCTGAAATGGTAGTGTCGATCCTCTCATTTTCAAGTTGCAGCACCTGCTCGGAAAGCAGAAGCTTTTGGCCGACGCTAGCCAATACTTCTTCCATATGCGCCTTAAGTTCGTTCACTTTTTGTCCAAATAAGGGACGCTCTTCAGGAGCGATCTCTTTCAGTTCTTTCATCAAGCCTTGGACGGGGCCTTTTTTGCCTAAATATTTAACGCGGATTTTTTCAAGGTCGTCACTGTTTTTGGCGTGCTGAATCTCCTCTTCAAAGGTGCGCTTCAGTTGTTCAATCGACGATGTCATGTTCGGGACTCCTCCATAAAAAAAAAGGACAGAACGGATAAAACCGCTCTGTCCTGATAGCGTAGTCAAGATGCGCTTATTTTATCAAGCTAAGGATGCCTTTGCGCATCCAACGATGGCAGCAAACCCTTTCGGGTCATGGATTGCCAACTCTGATAAAACCTTGCGGTCTAATTCACATTTCGCCTTGATGAGTCCATGGATGAACTTGCTGTATGAGATCCCATGAATCTTAGCGGCTGCGCTAATTCTGGCGATCCACAAACTGCGGAACTCCCTTTTTCTCAATTTGCGGTGGCGGTAATTGTACGCCAGCGCTCGCATGACTGCTTCGCTTGTCATTCCGAGGTGATTTTTACGATCCCCTACGAAACCTTTCGCAAGCTTCAGCATTCTTTTCTTGCGGCGATGCGAAGCTACAGCATTTGTTGCTCTAACCATAGCTTAATCTCCTTATTTATCCTACACCCAACATGCGCTTATACGTCTTCAAGATCGTATCGTCGACAAGAGCTGGTCTTGCAAGCTGACGTTTGCGCTTAGGTGTTTTTTTAGTCAAAATATGACGACGACCAGGTCTTGTTCTCTTTAACTTCCCTGTTCCCGTCAAACTAAATCGGGCACTTAAAGCCTTCTTCGTTTTCATTTTAGGCATTAGGTCACTCTCCTAATTCGCTTCTTGTATCCACCTGCGGCTTGGGCGTCTCTTTCTTTTTCTTCGATCCAGGCGCCAAAACAACAGTTAACATTCGGCCAAACATTTTCGCTGGTGCTTCTACCTGCGAGATGTCTTCAAGATCATCGCACAGTTTCTGCACAAGTTTAACCCCATTTTCAGGGTGTGCCATCTCCCGACCGCGGAAGGTGCACGAAATTTTGACTTTATTTCCCTGTGAAATAAACTCTCTTGCATGCTTCAGTTTGGTTTGGAGGTCGTGATCATCAATGTTCGGTTTGAACCTGACCTCTTTCACCTTCATCTGATGCTGCGCTTTTTTGTTTTCTTTTTCCCGCTTGGTTTGATCGTATCGGTACTTACCGTAATCGATGATCTTGCACACGGGAGGAACGGAACCTGCAGAAATTTCTACCAGGTCAAGCCCCGCCTCTTCAGCCATCTTGAGAGCTTCGTAAAGAGCTACTACTCCTACCTGCTCTCCAGCGGCACCTATCAGGCGTACCTTTGGGGCTCTAATTTCTCTGTTAACTCTCAAGCTTTCCTTTTCTCCTCTATGTAACAGCTCGTTTTTCAGCTTGCATAGCAAGGAACCGCATCAGCGGCCCCAAAAGCGAAAACCGGATCAGCACTTCATTTTCTCTCGAAAAGTCCACGCTTAGGCTAGGGAGCTTCACTTTCCCTCCCCTTCCATCCGTTGCAAATCCACTCAAAGTCGGTTTGCTGGCAGACGGTGGGAGTAGGCTCTCTTCATAGCCAATAGCAAGAGCATTCATCGCTTGCTCCAAGCAAGCAACTCCTTGCTTCCACTCTTTTTGCCGGGCGTTAGAAGAAGGATAGAATTCAGCTATCCACTCCACGCTCACTTCGAGAAGTTTAACGGTTTCTTGAATGAATTGCAAGGAAGAAATGAGGAAAGCTAAAGCTTCTTGCCTGGAAACAGCCAAGGTGCAGCTATCTTCCCGGGATACGCTAAAATTCCACTCGGCAACTCCGGATTTAAACTGCTTAGCTAGAGTAAGATGTGCTTTTTCATCCCCAAAAGTGCTTATTTCAAGCAATCCATGCGCTTTGGTCCAACGGCGCCACTCTTGCCGCCATCTTTCCACCTCTTCGACGCCTTGCGGCAGCAAACACCCTTCTTTATTCGTCCATTGCAGCTTAACTAACCAGTCAGACTCAGGAGCCTTTAGCCTCTTACCCACACCTTTGACCCAAGCTTTCAGCTCCTCTTTGTCAAAAAAAGCCGTACCAAAGATCGACACGCCTTCGCCCAAAGGCTGAACGTCATATAACTTGAATGCAAAGGGTTCTACTTCCAGAGGAAACGCCTCAGGAACGACCGGTAGAAAGTCAGCATAAGAACCCTTGCGAACCAATTGCAAGGTCGTTTCAGAACTCTCCAATGCGCGATCAGCTAGATAGGGTTG
>JBKEAL010000200.1:0-2341 GCA_047972195.1 Parachlamydiaceae bacterium | reverse complement strand
ATCTAAAAAATAAAATTTTTTCACAAATGCAGGGGACGGACTTATTGTTTCTATATCAAAAATATTATTCATATAATCTATATTATTATTGAATTTTCGTTCCATACTCCTTAATCTTCTCCTCACAAATCCTCTTAGTAATATCCCGAAGTAATTCCACTTTGGGCACAAGAGCGTCAATATCCTCTTTTGTTACTACAAAATCAGGGTCATAACGTCCATTTACATAAGCCGCCTTGATAAGTTCAAAAAGCCGTTTCTCTTCGGGGGTGTCCTGTGGAAAAACTTTTATAAACTCGTTAGAATACTTTTTTACAGAGTTCAGCAACTTCGTTAGATTATGTTGTTTTGGGTTCTCGAGTGTATTTACTAGACGAATAGCATAGATAAGATTTTCGCAAGCCTGATGAAGTAAAAATGATGCCATTTTATAGTCTTCCTTATTATAGGAATATTGTGCTAAATCAAGGAAGCTATTTGCTGTCTTAAACTTATCATCATAATACTCCTGCGCTTGTTGTTTTATTTCTTCAAAGCTCAGTTTTCGTCTTCGTGCAAGCTTATGTTTTCCACTATCATATAATACAACACCTTCTTGCTTTATCTGTGTATAGAAATATCGTCCATCATTCAGGTATTTATTCAGCTTTTTCATATCCTCGCTGATAAACTGAACAGGTGGTTGTCTGTCGGGATCTTTCGCCCTGTCATAGTACAAATCTTCGACATTACTGAGTGACCTGATTGCTCCTCCATCCGATACGCCACTTGTGACAACCAGTATATCGTAATCACTTAAATAAAACTGTAGTTTGCCAAACTCATATTTTTCATCATATACCACATAGTCATTTCGGGCATAGCTCCCGAACAAAATTATCATTTCGGTTTGCTTTAGCCGTTGCAAAACAGCCTCTACTATAAAATGTAAATCTCTCTGATTAGTTGATGGTAAGTATGATATGGACTTCTTCATTTTGCGATTTAATATTAATCCTTTCTACAAAAATAAATAAAAAGGTCTGCGACCTTAAAGATATTGAAAAAAGCAAAACAAGGATTAACTTTTGTTTGTTAATTGTATCTTTGTATTCACATCCTGCTTCTTGTCTGTTTGATACACGATTCAGACTGACGACTCAACACCGCAGAGATATAAATTATACATACTATTTATATCGGCTTGATTCTTCAATCAGGCTTAAAATGCGGATATTTATGCGAAATCAAAATACTAAATTCGATACGTTGCTCGAACACGCCTGGTCGACTCTAGGTCAATCGGAAAATGATCTGAAAGAAAAATACAAAGACTATCCTGTCTGCCTGATGGAATATATTGAAAAAGGAGTACACGATCACATTATTGAAGTACGTTTCGATAATGAAGAGGCTACAATCTCAATTTCTTTCGATAGCGAAAATAACTGTGATGCTTCTTTTTTATTTTTAGATTCAACAGAGGAGGAAGAGTTATTAATTAACCATTTAATAGATTCGGCAGATTATAGTTTCAGAAAAAGTAGTTTTCAACTTCCCTCCTGCTCCTTGAAAATAAAAGAGACGAAAACTGAAACATGTTTTTATCTTTTCAGGTAATGTCAAAATAAAGGCAAAGCTCTTGACTTTGCCTTTATTTCAATTTACTCTACATTCAATTCTTGAATTTCACTATCTAACCGCTTAATATTTTCTTCATTCTGTTTCTTTTGCTCCTGCTTTCGAGCTTGTTCTTGCAAACGATGCTCATAATCAATCACGTTTTTACGGATATTACTCACTACATAAGCACTATCCGGATAATAGAAGAAATTCTCCAATCGTGTAATCTCATTCGGTAAGATGCCATTCTTCATTTTCACAAACCTATATTTCAGATCGTTATCGGTCAATCTACTATTTTCCTGATACTGGTTATAATTACCAAACAAAGAGCAAAACAGACCGAGTGAAAGAAAAATAATAGCAATTACAGCCTTACTCGACTTAAAATCAATTATATATTGATTCTTTACAATGCTCGGTTGCTTGGCTACTGTTTCCAATTGAGCTATTTTTTCATTTAGAAACTCTGAAAAAGAATTATTGGCTTCATCCTGTAACTGTCGCATCGTAGCAATCATTGCGGCTGTGTATGCTTTTAACTCTTCCCCTGTAACACCTTTCTTGGACTCGTCAATAGTTTGTACTATTTTATTCAAAAGATCAGTAGTCAAGGCGGATTCACCGCTATCCACCTTCTTCAAAGAGCGGATCTCAATCATAATCTCAGACAGTATTTCTGAAAAACCGTCCATTGTTATCTGGATATTGTCTATTTTATCATTCATAATTCAATTAA
>JBKEAL010000158.1:0-1076 GCA_047972195.1 Parachlamydiaceae bacterium | reverse complement strand
TAGTTATTCTGATCTTTTAACCGCACCTCTTTCCATTTATCAATTCTCTGCGCATCTCCTTGTCTCCGCGCCTTTGCGATTAAAAAATCCAAACCTGTTTTTACCTTTGTGTTTCAATTTTTAAACACAATGACACATTTTTGGCGTTTTACAACGATTCACTCTTGGTGAAGTCGCCAAGTTTGGGTTGGACTAGGGAGATCAGGTCCTTCGACTTCATCACAATAGATTCTGTCAGCAGGCCGCAGTTAAATGCTGCGCGCTCCTCTTTTTCGATCTCTTGGTCGTAATAAGTGTCGAGGAGGAGAAGTTGTCCAAAGGGAGGAATGCCTCCAATGTCTAGCCCAAAGCGCTCTTTAATGACGGCGGGATCTTCAAAATCGCACTTCTCGCCAACTGCTTCTGCCACTTTCTTCATATCCAACTTCTTATGGGAAGGGATGTTGATCTGAAAGTTCTTTTTGGAGAGTTTGCCGCGCAGGATCAAAGCTTTTACACCTTCTTGGGTCGTTGTTCCTCTTACTCTTGCAGAATCTTCCGATGTGGGCGTCGCTTCGTGGACGAAGTGCTCGAAGGCGTGCTCCTCTTTTTTCAGCAGGCGGATGATCTCATTGCGGATGTTTTCCTGACCAAAGAACAAGTTAGCTTTGATGCGATTGCCGGCGATGCGTTTGGGGTCTGACGGAAAGAGAGACGCTTCGCGGATGTTCTTCAGCTTCAACATGGTCATTGTGAGCCTCTCTAAACCCATTCCGAATCCTCCATGAGGGGGCATGCCATATTTAAAAATGCTCAAGTAGTCTTCAAAGTTTACTGGATCCATGCCTTTGCTTAAAATTCCTTCCACCATAGAATCGAACGTATGGCGACGCTGTCCACCGGAAGTGATCTCTGTACCAGCACATAGCAAGTCAAACGTATTGCTTAGCTTCGGATTTCCATCTGTAGGATAGGCATAGAAAGGTCTCTTCTCTGTTTTCCAGTCTGTAATAAAGATAAAGTCTGTTCCATATTTCTCAAAAGCGTACTTGCACAGCTCGCGCTCAGCTCTTGGGCTTAAATCAGGCTCCTGTCTT
>JBKEAL010000168.1:0-11406 GCA_047972195.1 Parachlamydiaceae bacterium | reverse complement strand
CCTTTTCTGGTGTGCTGCTAGGGTGCTTGCAAGGATTTCCCTCGTGCGTGGGCCTGGATTTTCATCTAATAAATTTTGAATGGTTTCGATGTTTTGATTAATCGCTGCGAGATAACCCACTAAGGGAAAGGTAAAGTCTAGTTCATAATGACGAGTTTCCTGACCGCATCTCTCCCGGACCGGTTGAGCTTCGTCGCGCACATTTTGAGTGAGTCCAGTGGCAGAAAGCCGTTGAATCTCAGCGGCATGTCTTCTGAAATCCTCGACATCACACCATTCCCTCTGATCAAGAAAATTTTCTACATTCGTAATGCCTTGTAGCTCTCGTCTTTCGGTTTCTTGTAAATCGTTTAATTCAACGCGACGGAGTGCTTTACCATCTCCGGTGAGAATTTCCAGAGCATCTTCACAGGCTGCGAAATCACAGGGGCGTCGCACAAGGAGTCGATCGAACTCCTGTTCATGGATCTCAACAAGGCGATTTTCGAGCGTTGTCTGTAACTGTTCAAAATCTGAGCAGTAATCGCGCAATTTTTGAATGAATTCCTCTACATCCTCTTCAGATGCTCTGGCTGCTCTACCTTGGATATCTTGTTTAATTAAACCACCAATCCACTGCTTAGTCTGTTCGATCAATTGATCCCGTTTATAGATGAGGCGGCCAAGACGGCTTGTTAGCTTTGTGATCGCTTTTTTGAGTCCTGTCCAACCGTTAGATTCGATGTTTTCCGGCTTCTTTAATTCAGCATCCTTTTCTTCTAATCTGGAGAGAATTTGGTATACTTCCTCTTTAACTTCCTGATGCTCAGCAGCAAATGATAGGGCATTGCGAACCAGCTGGTCCATCTTGAATATGTACCGATCACCGCCCGCTTCCTCCTCCCAAACAATGCGCCTACCGCCTAACTTGCCATATTTTGCAGTAATATTGTTAACGATCGCGCTAAGTTCGGCGGTATTATTAAATGCAGGCACTTCGCGGATATCAGCCATAACGGATCCTTTGTTGGATTTGATTCTGTTATTATAACTAATCAGTATTTATTTTAGCAAAAAACATTGATGTTTGAGTTAAATTTAAAAAAAGTATTATAATTATAATATGTTTTAATATCGGAGGTGATTCATGTCGATAGACGGATTTTCATCGGGCGTAGGTCGTCCTTCACATGGGCCGATTCCAGCGGTCATTAAAGAGGGATATGACGAATTAACAAAGACCGAGACGATTTCAGAGGACAAATTACGGGGAATGCACAAGGAGACCTTTTGGGATTCTTTGGAAGTGCAGGGTGCTAAAAAGCTGGTGATTGTCTGCAAAGAAGGAAAGAAAGTGACTTACGAAAAGGGGTTTTTCACTCGTTTGTTGGAAAACAAGCCCGAACTTGCTGATCTCACTCAGTTTTTTAAAGTTGAGTTTTCGGATGGGAGCGAGGAAATGGAAACAAAGGCGAAGCTCTGTATGTGTGGAAAAACTTTAGAAAACATCTTTGGAGATATCCAATTCGAAAATGTCCCGTTGCCGATTCCGCTGGTATCGCCGGAGGATTTTCAAGGGGTGTTGCATGCGATTGAAAATGAGGCGGAAGTGATCAGTACCTATCCTAAGGAAGTACAGCATGCAATGAACTATTTTGATTTTCATCCTGCTGGGGTTCCTGAAGGCGTTCATGGCAAGAGGGATTGGAATGCACGAGGCGTGGATGTAGGTGAAGTGCCGCCATTACCTAAAGAACTGTCAGAGGCATTGAACAAACCCTGTCCTATAGCTAAAGATGGCTCCAAAATGATCGACACCCATGTGATTCTCTGGATGCCGCCGACATTGAATGGTGAGCCGATTTCGGTCAACACCCTGGAAAGGATGGCACAGGCAGATGCATTCGGAGAGAACGAAATCGGTTATGAAGTTTGCGAATCTGGCTATCGAACCAATGCTGTTATTAATCAGCCGTTGGAACGGGGATATTGGCTGGCACTGTACAAGAAGCCTGTCGCAGAAAGTGAGCACTTTGAAGAGATAGTGAAATACATCAAAGAAAACTGTCCCGGCTATGAGATGCCAAAGGTTCGAGAGGTGATCGCATCTTGCGTCATGCAGTACGGCTGCTCAGGGGATCAGAAAGAACGCATTCTCGCTAGAGAAAATGACGCGTGTTATTGTATCTGTGAGGAACCATTAGAACCTGTTTCTGTGTGGGTTGGTTCGTTTGCCCCCTCGGGGCTCAAAATAGACTTCTGCCTCGAAGGATACGACATCGTTGGCGTGTGTCCTGTGAAGAGGTTTTATCCTTAAAGTTTTATTTTTTTGTTTCTTTATTTTTTCTTAATGTACGTGGTATAATCTTAGCGCAAATTCAGCTGACACTATGGCTGAGCGTATTTAAAAAGAAAAAAAAGGAAACCCAATGAACTCATTTTCACTGTTAAGATGCGCGATGGTTGCATCGTTGATGTTTGTCTCTTCCGCTCGAGCAGAGGAAACTCAAGAAGAACACATCAAGCCTGGCGTCCGCGCTGCGACTCACACTGAATGGCTGGCGATGCAGCAAGAGAAGGAAGACAAGGAAGACGCGGCAAAGAAAGAGCAATCTGAAGAAGAAGCGGCGGCTGATGAGTCTGCAGCCAAAAGCATTGGCAAAGATGCGAGCGCTGTTTACTACGCAACCTATCCCGGCATTTTTTATAGCCCGGTGACTTTGAGCTACATGGGTGATTATGTCACATTGAACGATGGTTCAGGTTGGACTATCTCCAGCAGTGACTCCTACAAGACCATGAACTGGCTCACATCCGACCTGTTGGTGATCACTCCAAACCATTCCTTTCTCTCTTCTTACATGTTTAAGATGACTAACCAGAATACAGGCGTTTCCGTAAAGTGCAATTTGACAGTTGGACCGATTTACAACGGCATCTATACGCACTGGATCGTAGGGATTAACTACTTCACACAAGACATTTACCTCGAAAACGGCTCTATCTGGAACGTTTCCGGACTCGATTCTTCTATTTTCAGCCAATGGTTGATCAATGACACGATCATTTTGGGCGTAAACGATGGCTATTTCTCAACATCAAGACCTTACATCCTGATCAACGTCAACACATTAACCCATGTAAGAGCAAACTGCGCTTACTAATCTTTTAGGAGAAGTTTATGATATATCCAGATCTTCATATGGGAAACGGTCCGGAATATGCGCTGCCGCCACCGGCTGCTGCTCGAACTAATGAACCCGCTCGTGCGTCAAACGATCAGAAGGATCATACGCGCAATAAGGTGTTGAAGGTTGTAGCAGGAATCTTCATCGCGCTTGCTGCATTAGCTATTGTCGGCTGCGTGTTTGTAGGAGCAGTGGTTGCCCCGATCGCCTTTGTTGGTGTATTGATTGCACTGCCTGTTTTGGTGGTGGCATCGGTTGCGACAGCGGCTGCTCGTGGTGCCAATGTAGGTAGACTGCGTTTTCATCGCCCGCATCGTCAACCGGTAGTCGTCGTGGATCGTCATGAATACCACACGCCACCTCCGCCACCTGCACGATATGTGGCTCCGGTTCCTGCACCTGTTGTTTACCCAACAGCATATGCAGGTGCCGCTGTTCTTCCAACTGGGCAGCAAGTGCCGGGTACGAGAAATCAGAGAGGCGCCGTTTCTATGCCGGGCATGGGAGCTCAATTCGCTCCTGCTCCAGCAAGAACTGGGCATGATACCACTGTTCTTCCAACAGGGCAGCAAGTGCCGGGAACTAGAGCGAGAAGGTAACTAGAAGTTCCGTTCAGCGCGGTCCCGTTGGTAGTGGCGTTCGATTCCGTTCGCCACTTCTTCGGGATCGTCTGTGATGTGGATCAGATCCATGTCATTCATAGAGATGCACTCTCTTTTCAACATCACATCTTTGATCCAGTCGACCATCCCGGCCCAATATTCGGCGCCCATTAGGTAAATGGGGAAAGGGTGGATCTTTTTCGTTTGAATCAATGTCAGCGCTTCAAATAGCTCATCCAGCGTTCCAAAGCCGCCCGGTAAAAAGACATAGCCTTGAGCGTAGCGGATAAACATCACCTTGCGGATAAAAAAGTAGCGGAAGGAAAGGTTATATTTGGGGTCGATAAACATGTTGGACTGCGACTCAAAAGGCAGGTCGATGCTCAAACCGCACGACGCGCCATTTGCAAGCTGCGCGCCTTTGTTGGCAGCTTCCATGATTCCCGGCCCGCCGCCTGTGATGATCGCAAATCCCTTCTTGGAGATCGCTTGGGCCACTTCGATGCCCATGCTGTAGTAGGGTGTGCCGGGCTTAATGCGTGCCGAACCAAAGATAGAGACCGAGGGGCCCAGTTTTGTCATGGTCTCGAAGCCGTCGACAAATTCGGAGATGATGCGGAACACCCTCCAGGAGTCAGTCAAGAGTTGCCTTGTTTGCTCTGGAGTGTATTTCATCTCTTCCATCGAGATTAGCCCCTATTTTTTTAAAATTGTCGAAAAAAGTTGTCCCATCGCTGATTTGCGCTTAACAGGCTGTCCCTTGTTCCCATTCGCTACTTCATGCAGGTTTTCAATCGCGATGAATGCGGAGGGATCTTCGCGGTGAATCAGTTCTTTTAACTCGGCAAGTTGCAAACGTTCGGCGATGACGTAAAGAATCTCTCGTTCGTCTCCAGAAAAGCCGCCGCGGCCATACATGATGGTCAAGCCAAGGCCAAGTTCGTGGATGATTGCCTCAGCGATTTGTTTGGATTTGGACGAAATGATCAATACAGACTTCGTTTCATCCAGACCTAAGATGACCGTGTCCATGATCTTTACGACGACCATGTAGGTGATCAAGGAAAGCAGGGGAGGGTGCCAGTCCTGGAAGACGAGGCCCGCTGCGCCAAAGACGAAGATGTTGCAAAACAGCACGGTTTGTCCGACCGTAAAGCCCGTCTTTTTGTTGATGATGATGCCGAGAATCTCTGTTCCGTCAAGGCATCCTCCATAGCGGATGATCAAACCGATGCCGATGCCCAAGATGGCGCCTCCGATCACGACGACTTCCAAAGGATCTCCCTGGAACGACCACTCGGTATACCTTTCAAGCAAGACCATCGATCCGGCAAAGATCAGAACGGCAAAGAGCATCTGGATCACAAAGGTTCGTCCGATGTGCTTATAGGCAAGGTATATGAAGGGGATGTTGATCAAAAGGAGGAAGTAGGGGATCAGCTTTGGGCTGGTCATGTTACCCATGATCATAGCAACGCCGACAATGCCGCCGTCGATCAGGCGGTTAGGGATGAGGAAAACCTGGATGGCAAAAGCAGCCAGAAAAGCTCCAAGGGCCAGCCAAGTGAACAGGGCGCTTGTGACCGCCCACGATTTTTTTGATTGCGTAGCTAAGGGCATGAGGGTACCAATTATAAATTTGTATGTTAACGATTATCGAGGCAATTTGCAATAGAAATACGCGGGAGACGGGGCTCGAACCCGCAACTTCTGCCGTGACAGGGCAGTGCTCTAACCAATTGAACTACTCCCGCGTGGGAGTTACATTGTCAAAATGGGCGCAACAGGACTCGAACCTATGACCGCCTGTGTGTAAGACAGGAGCTCTACCAACTGAGCTATACGCCCGGTCAAAGCACATAATTTACAGATAAGCCGAATTTCTCTCAACAGTTTTTCATCAATGTGCGAGAATTCTTGCATGGGACGTTATTTTATCCTGTTTTTTTTGCTGTTGGCTAGCTGCCGAGAAGACTCCTCACATGCTTTAAGAGAGGCTGGAAGGGCAAAAACGCGTTCTTTGATCGCCGAACTGAAAAAAATCCGCTCCAAAGATCAACTGGTCGCCGAAGAGGCTAAAATGAAAGAATGCTTCAGTGAATTTCTACTGCTTGTCGAGGAAGCTGATGCATTAGAACAGGTCCCGCTTCCACTGGATCCGGTGGATCACGAACTTTCCGATGCCTTGCGCGTTGAAATGCTGCGCATTGCCCGGATTGACGGCGGCAAAGATGTTTTGCTGCAAGTGCTGATCAGTAGATAAAATCTCCGGCGATTTCCCGCTTATCGTGCCCGTCCAAAACGTGGAAGTTGCGCAGATTGTTTAAAGTCACAGGAGAAAGCTGCCCAATCGGGATGTAGAGAAGCTTTTTGCCATAGCGCATCGCAATGCTCTTTAATTGCGACCTTGGGGGCTTGGAGGCCACATAGACGATCAAGGGATTGACGGCATACTCGATGCCGGCCATCAACAGCACTTCTGCCTTCGTTCTGCACTCTGCGTAGTCCGGATCCTGCCAGATATTAAAGAGCCTTCGCGGCGGATAGCTCATCAAGAAGCCTCCATAGAGGCACTTGGAGATGCCTGGACCGACGACATTATCTCTAAGAGAAGTAGCGTAGAACGCCATATCGGACTCTTGCGAGTGTTCGCCGATCCATGTCGTCATCCATGGGAATTTTTCTTCATACCGTTCGCCTTCTTTCGGGTCATCCTCTTCAAAAATCATCACGACAGAGCCCACGTCGCCGGGAGGCTTGCCTTTGACTTTTACGTAGAGCTTTTTCTCGCTGAAATGGCGGATAGTCTCTCTGGCATCGACTCCATCTTCCAGGCTGGAAGAGAAGGGAACAGTGCGCGCGCCCTCTTCAGAGAGCAAAGCGATCCCTTTTTTCTTTAGAAAGTCGCCGAATTTTTCGATGATGACGTCTTCAGGTGGATAGGAGCAGATGGAGAAGGGGGCGGGTGGAAAGAGTTTCACTTTCGATTTCTCATTCCTTCTAGCAAAGCCCTGGAACAGCTTTTTGCTTTTCTGCTTCAAGTGGAAAAAGATCTTTTTTCCTTCTCCCCATAGGTCTTCGACAGAAATGTCGATCTCGGGAAGGTTGTCGCTGTTTTTCAAATAAGAGTATTCTGTAGCCAGTTTCCACACCTCATAAGCGTATTCGTGGTCTACGCACCCTTTTGCGGCAGTAATGAGTTGAAAGAGATCAGGGAGAAGGCGGTCGGTGATTAGGGCGTAATTGCGCCCAAATTTCATCAGGTTGCGAAGATGGTAGCCTGGAAAGTGCGCTCCGCGGTCGTTCTTATAAGCTTCTGCAGCCTGTTTGAAGAGGCGAAGGATCAGCTTTTGTCGATCGGGAGGAAAAGAGGTTTTTTCTTTGGCAAGAAAAGCTGCACGCGCTGCTTCATAGGCTTCGCTAAAAAATCCGCATTCGGTTTGGATTTCTCTTTGAGAGAGCTCTGTAGGGCTTGAAAGAGTGACGTGAGGTTGGATTGGATGCGGTTCTTTCGGAAAAACTGCTCTGTCGACTAGGTTTAAAACAGTTTCTGCGTGGTGCATGCCCGCTACAAAAAGCACTTTGTCGTAGCGCAAGGAGAGCTCTTTTAGCCTTTTTGCCATGTGCAGCTCTCGGCTCTCATCCTGTTCTAGAACCCTTTTTCGCTCTCCTTTGCATAGAGAATAGTATTTGCTGAAACCCAGCTTAGTAATCGCATAAGGATCGGGAATTGCTTCGCGCACCATCGGGTAGTCGTCCAGATCTAAGTCAATGCAATAGGCAGACTTTCCTGCCTCTAAAGCACATCTCAACGCCTCGAAGAGGGGGTCGCACGGCTCCATCAGATAGTAAAGGGTCTCGCCCATGCGTGTTTCTCTGGAAATAACAGACAGATCAGGAAGACGAGAGGCGGCGTGCAGAAGTTCCTCTTGCATCGCTTCTGAAAGTTCGACGGCCACGCAGTCAGGATTCAGTTCATGGAAAAGCTTGCAGGCGACAGCTGCAATCTCTATGTTGTAGTGGAGGGCAGGCAACGCGTATACATTGCCTTTTTGGATGTAATCCATTTACGTGCCTAAATAGTTTAAAGCTTCATCGCCAAGAGTCATCAGAACCGCTTCGCGTAGGAGCCCTTCGGCATCGATCCGTTTGACGTTTAAACTTTTGATCCTTTTCGCTGCATAGCGGGAAATGTTGATCCCGTCGCGGATGGTGTAATTTTCATTGGCTGCGTGCGCTCTTTGAAGAAAGCGGATCACGTAGTCCATGATGTACTCGTCAACGAAAGGAAGGTTTTCCTTTAGGATCCGTTTTTCCTCTTCAGCTTCGGGGAAATCCAGATAGATTTGCGGCTGTAAACGGCTGTGGATGTATTCCGGGATCTCAAAAGTAGAGGCGTCATCATTCATAGTGACGGCAATGCGGAATTCAGGATCAGCGCTCACTTTTAATCCTGCAATGATCGACTCGATGTAGCGTCTTGTGTCGAGAAGAGGAGCGAGCGAAGCCCATGACTTTTCGCTCATGCGGTTGGCTTCGTCGAGAATGCACACCCCACCGCGGATCATCGCGGTGACTAGCGCGGATGCCACATAGCGGATCCCGCCGTTTTTATCGATCACAGGAGTGATGAGAAGGTCTTCAGGGCGCGTGTCCATGGTGCATTGGAAGATATAGACGTCTTTCTTTAACTTTTTCGACGCTGCATAAGCAAGTGTGGTCTTACCGACGCCGGGCTTTCCTACTAAACGAGGATTTAAGGGAATGTCTTTGCTGTCGACCACATACCAGGCAGCCAAAAGCTGATCCATCACATCTTGCTGGCCGATCCACTCGTAATTAAACTCATCGGGGAAGCCTAAGGCAACTTCTACGCCCTGGATCTCAATCGTCTGTTCTTTTCCTGTCATGGCATCTCCGCTTTGTTTGAACCCCAGCGGAATCCCGCCCGGGCAATGTTTTCTTTTGCGTTAGGATAAATCGTACTTAAGGATTCAATTAGCTCATCCATCTCTCTTCTTTTCGATGTTTGCCCCACAGGGCAGCGGCACATCGCTCTCAAAAAGCCGTGCTGCTTGCCAAATTCGATGATATCGCACTCCTGGACATAGATCAAAGGACGAATGATTGTCACCCCATATTCTACCATTTTGATCTTGGGAAGCATGCCGGCAAATTCACCCTTGTGCAGCAAATTCATCATCAAGGTTTCGGCGTGGTCATCTAAGGTGTGCCCAAAGGCAATGGTCTCAGCTCCAGATTCTTTTGCGGCATCAAAAAGAAGCTTTCTGCGCTCGCGCGAGCAGCTATAGCACTCCAGGTTTTCCAGCGTCTTTTTCGACTCGCGAACCACAAAATTCACCTCGAGCACATCGCATAGCTGACGCAAATAATCGACGTTGACTCCTGCGCCGCAACTAAACTCACCATTGACATGGAGTGCATGCAGTTTGAAGTCGGGAAATCCGCGCCCCTTCACGGCAGCCAATAAAAACAAAAGTGCAAGACTGTCTTTGCCGCCGCTCAAAGCAATCGCCAAATTTTCTACGCCGTCGAGCATCTTGTAGTCGTATAAAGCCTTCCTTAACGTGCTTTCAAGCCTTTTTCCAAGCCCGCTCCATGGCGGCCTCGCTACGTGAATCTGCATCTTGAGATTATTTCCTTAAAACAGTTACAATTACTGAAACATTATAACACAGACACACTATGAATGAAAAGATTGGAAGAAACGACCCTTGCCCGTGCGGATCAGGGAAGAAATTTAAAAGCTGCTGCATCAATAAGCCAAAACCCCCGCCATTTAAAGCAAAACTCCTCTCCCAACCCAAACAAATCGACCTTATGAGCCGTACCTTCGGACAGCACATACAGTCCGCAGAACAGTTTGTAGAAGGGTTGGAAGAAAAAAAATCGGAAGATAAGTAAAAGTTATTGAACCGAAATGAGGGAGTTTGTTATAACTCTCTCCATCCCACGCTGGCATAGCTCAATGGTAGAGCACTCGCCTTGTAAGCGATAGGTTGTGGGTTCAAGTCCTACTGCCAGCATTCATCTCAACCCTCTAGGGGGTGTCGCCTAGAGGCAATGGCAAGAGACTGTAAATCTCTCGACTTCGGTCTACGTTGGTTCGAGTCCAACCGCCCCCATTTATCTCTTGGGCTCTTTTCGTATATCGCTCCTCGGGCCTACTAGAGTAGTGCCCTGCGTCGCGATCTCCAAAAATAGCCTCAAGATCTAAACGGGGGCAAGCCCCAACTCATTTCTGGTATATTTTTAGTAACGCGCAACACGGCCTACTAGAGTAGTGCCGTGTTCCACGTTCCAAAAAATCTCCTCAAGGATAAAGCTGGGGGAACCGTTTGGGGGGTGGGCTCTTTTCGTATATCACTCTTTTCTGTCGTGATCTCTAAGAATAGCCTCTAAACTAGGGCAAACGCCAAAAAAAATCGAACTTCTTTTACGATCTCTGCCCATACTGCAATAGTCAAACCTTTCCAACAATTTGCTTGCTTTTGTGCATAGATTTATGTACAATAGGGGATTAAGTAGGAGAAGTTCGTTTGTCTAAAGAGAAGACCTCTGAATTGAAGAGGATTGCGAAGAAAAATGGATGGTGGATATTAAGAGAGGGTGGATGTCATGAAATCTGGACGAATGGGTTACTGACTGAACCGATAAAAAGATCTCCTCTAACTGGTCATGGGTTATTTGAGAAATCAAAAAAGAAATTTGAGGCATATCCAGGTCCTGTGGAAGGGAAATTTTACAAGTAGGAGTCGAATATGTTTGGTATAGAGGGTAAGCTGAGGAAAAATCGAGCGGATAATAGTTGGATGGTATCATTTCCTTCTTTGGATTCGATGACTGAGGGTGACACTAAAGAAGAAGCTTTGAAAATGGGGGCTGATCTTATTTATAGCTATCTTGAATGCTATTTTGAGGAAGAAATGCCAAAGGATTTGGAAGTGAAGATTATTGAGGGTGAAAAGGGGCAGATAGCTGTTGTCGCCTCTGATTATCGACTTTTAGTGTCGTTGTTTCTGATTAAACAGCGCGAATTAGCATCAATGAACTTACAGCAGGCTGCAACGAACTTGGGTTCAAGATCTCGAAATGCTTATAAGCAGTATGAGAAAGGGAAAATCGATCCAAGCGTGGGTAAATTAAGCAATTTACTAGAGGCTGTGTATCCCAACGAGATTTTGTGTATCAATACGCTTACATCTTCTGTTTAGGCGAGGAGCTGGCAGCCGTTGGGGATGAGGGAGAGGGGGAAGCAGGCGGGTTTGTCGGCTCGGGAGTCGAGGAACCACCAGTCGCCTTCGGCGTCCTTTCGGAGGGCGGCGATGTGGCCTGTGGTGAATTTGAGGGGGTAGTGCGTTTCGCAGGGGAACGTGTAGGTGTTATTGGTGGGGTTGCATATGATGGCCCAGTCTTTTCCTTCTAGAAATGCTTCAAGGGGTAAATCCCCGACTCTTTGGATTTCAACGTGCAGATTAAATTGCTTTTCGAGGATCAATTTCAGCAGGTCTGAGTCTACTCCGAAGCCATCATCAGTTTGGACGAGGGCTTGAGCGTCTTCTTGGCTCATTCCGGTTCTTTGGCTAAGTTCTTCTGCCACCAGTGTTAAGAACTGC
>JBKEAL010000144.1:0-20463 GCA_047972195.1 Parachlamydiaceae bacterium | reverse complement strand
ATCGTATATGGATTTTTTATGACAAAAATTGATTCTGCTTCTCCATTGTTTTTCCATCCTTTAACAGCTAGCAAGGTGCGGGCTGCCGGCAAGCTGCTGGCTTCACTAGCGATTTCTATCGGCACGCTTGGAACTCTGCATTTAGCCGTCGGTTGCATAAAAAAGTACAGGGTTAAACATCTAAATGCTCCAGCTCCCAAAACTGCATGGGATGAGCTGCCTAAGTTGCATAACAATCCCCACGTAATTGCCCCAGTTAAAGATCTTCCCGGCGCTGATACAAGAATTCCGAATGCATTGGTAGAGGCAATGAATAGCGATTGCCCCTTAGGTCCTAAGTCGGAGCCCAATGGACATGCGTTAGTTTGGGTTGCAAATGAAGAGGCGCCTGCCAGTTCGCACTGGGTTTTAGTGAGAAGAAACCCTATCTATACGGAACTTTATGAATGGTTTGAAATGGGCGCAAGGATGAAGGCAGCGGAGTTGAGGTATCAATACCCCACTCAGGAAGAGATGACAGCTTATATTTCCAGTCAAGATAGAGAGACGTTGACTTTTACTAACAAGAAAGAAAATGTACCGCCTTGGGCGGCATTCTGTGAAGATGGGAAGTTTATTCATGCCAGATTGGGTGTTGTTGATGGTGTTCCACCCAGAGGTATGGGTGTACTCTTGGGGGTTAAGAGGTAAAGCCGCTTTACTTGAGTCGGGCTGTGGATCGTATATGGATTTTTTATGACAAAAATTGATTCTGCTTATAATCTATTTTTTCATCCGTTAAGCGGGCCGCGCAAGGTGCGGGCTGCTGGTAAATTACTCGCGTCGATAGCCATATTCATCAGCACTCTTGGAACTCTGCATTTAGCCGTCGGTTGCATAAAAAAGTACAGGGTTAAACATCTAAATGCCCCGGCCGCCAAGACTTCTTGGGGAAATGTGGAAGAATTGCATCATAACCCCAATGTCATTAGGCCTGCCGAGGGATTTTCGGGTGATGAGGCGGCGGTTCCGAATTCTCTGTTAGAAGCGATAAAAGGCAATTGTCCTTTGGGGCCGATGTCCAATCCGGAAGGACACGCGTTAATTTGGGTGGCATCTCATTGGGTATTAGTTAGAAGAAATCCTATCTATACGAATTATAGTTACCTTTGGGATGAAGACGTCGCTAGGCATAGAGCTAGTGAGCTGGATTATGAGGTGCCTACTCAGGATGAGATGAGAGCCTATCTTTCTGCACAACCGGAGCTGGATTTCACACGACCTCATAGCGATGCAAGAATTGGTCATATCACGTGGGGTGCTTTTTGCGAAGGGGAAAAATTTATCGCTTCTCATGATCATAGAAGTGTGTGGGACAGGGCTCCCCCAAGAGGCTTCGGTTTGCTGTTAGGAGTCAAGAGAGCATAAGTCAAGCAATGGCACGGGCAAGGGAAGAAATCGGGCACGGGCACGCACACGGGCACGGGCACGAAAGGGTGGATATGAGGGCTCTCTTGTTGGTATGGAAGGGAATTTCACTTAGAGAAACAAATTCGTTGCGGAAAATATCGAACAATAGGTAAGATTAAGCCACTTTCATTCGGAAACGGGTGAAAGCTAGACGGCCCCATCGTCTAGTCAGGCCTAGGACACCAGATTTTCATTCTGGCGACAGGGGTTCGAATCCCCTTGGGGTCACATTCGAGACTTTAGCTCAGTCGGTAGAGCATCTCACTTTTAATGAGAGGGTCGTTGGTTCGAGTCCAACAAGTCTCACTTTTTTCCACTACAGCATAGAGAATCATAGCCAGAAAAAGGCGTGATCCTTTAAAACTACTCTATGGCTGAAGAAAATCCCCCTTATGACCGTCCTTTAGAGTGCAGCGAGTGCAAGAAACCGATCAAGTTCCGCTATACGGAGATCGTTGGCGAGAATGTGTTCAGGTTTCACTGCTGTGGAGATTGCCCTGTGCTGGAAAAGCGCCTTTCGGGCTCTAAGCGGCTCACTCAAGTGTATACGCAAGAGGTGCATGCGGGTTTGGCTTGCGGCAATTGCGGAACGACGCTCGAAAGCGTGCGCATGGGTGCGCATTTGGGATGTAGCTCCTGCTATGAAGTGTTTGACGAAGTGATTTTAGCAGAACTGCTTGCTGCCAAGCGGCTTCCTGCACGCGTATCCCCGGGCAAGAAAAGCGCTCCGGTCCATATTGGGCGCGCTCCCGGAAAGATCCAAGAGATCAATCCGGCCATGAAGCTATTGGCGTTGAACGAAGCTTTAGCGGACACGTTAAAGCGTGAAGATTACGAGCAGGCAGCTCTTTTAAGAGATCAGATCAAGTCGCTGACTGAGGAAGAGGAAATGGGAAAAGGGAAGGGGAAAAAGAATGACTGAGAGCAGCAATCCTCCCCTGTTTGTTGAAGATCTGGCTCCATGGAACGACAATCCGCATTCGATCTGGCTTGCTTCAACTTTGCAACTTTATCGCAACGTGGACAAATTCCACTTCCCCGCAAAACTTTCTCCCGACAAAAGGAAGCAGCTCGTCTCTTTTCTAGGAAAAGAAGCTGGCAAGCTTAAGGAATTTAAACAGCCCACGCTTATCAAAAGCGAAGAGAGCTCTCCGGTCGATAAAGAGTTCCTGGTGGAACATTGCATGACTAATGAAGGTTTTACACAAGCGGCCCAAGGCGAGGCGTTTTTCTTCGACAAAAGCGGCGAATGTTTACTCTCATTTAATGTCGAGGACCATATCCACTTCCACTACATGGATACGAAGGGGGAGCTGGAAAGAAGTTTTAGCAAACTCGCAAACATGGAAGCGGAGCTCGGCAAGACGGTCGTTTATGCGTATTCTACAAAATTTGGATTCCTTACCTCAAATCCCGCTGTCTGCGGAACCGGCCTTGTGGCGACGCTGTTTTTGCAACTATCGGGATTGATTCATTCGGGGAAATTGAACGAGACTCTTGAAAACCTCAAGGACGAAGCTGTGGAAGTGCAGGGGCTTCTTGGGGGCGGTAAAGACTGGGTGGGCGATATTGCTCAGGTGTCAAACCAGTACTCGCTCGGCGTGAATGAAGAATCGATTCTTTCTTCTCTTCGCAACTTTTCGACGCGCTTGATTGCCGAGGAAACTGCGGAAAGAGAGCGTTTGAAGGTGAGCAGCGAGATGAAGGATAAAGTCGCCAGGGCTTTCGGTTTATTGATCCACTCTTACCAAATTGAAACGGTCGAAGCGCTGAATGAGATTGCTTTGCTTAAGTTTGGATTAGAGATGGGCTGGATCCAGGGCACTGACATGAATACTTTAAACAGGCTCTTCTTTACCTGCAGAAGAGGGCATCTACTGCGCTATTTGGGCGGGAAAACTTCCATGGAAGAGGTGCCGCACAAAAGAGCTGAATTTATCCACACTGCATTAAAAAATGTCACTATCGCCATCTGAAGCTCCTTTAAAAGGAATCGTTTTAAATCCGATCGGCCAAAAGCAGTTTATCGATCATCTTGCGCCTGCTTCGGTTCTTTTTGGAATCCCCCATCTTTTCCACACCCAAGAGGAGATCGATCTCGCTAAAAAATACTATCCAGGCATCAAGTGCGTTTTACTTCCCTACGAGGAGTTTTCTCCGGAATGGGTGATCTCTCAATACGATTTTTCCGTGCTCTCAGACCAATGGAAGAGAGAGTCGATGCATGAAAAATATCAGCTGCTTGAGATGAAGTATGGCAAGAAAATGCGTAACCTTCATTGCCCCCATGGCTATTCTGACAAGGCCTTTTATTTGAAAGATATCGTTTATGAGGACATCAGCATGGTGTATGGAAAACGCATGCTGAGGATGTTTGACGAGTGGGAGGTTAGGCACCGCTTAAATCCCTATCTTATAGTCGGAAACTACCGTTTTAGCTATTACATGGATCATCGCGAGTATCTGGATCGCCTGGCGCAAGAAGAGCTGTTTTCTAAATTTGCGGAAGAGCAGCCGACGCTTCTCTATGCTCCTACCTGTGTGGATCAGCAAAAGACGACGAGCTTCTTTGATGCAGTAGACGATGTGGTGAAAGGTCTTCCTGCGCATTACAACATGGTGGTTAAGCTCCATCCACGACTCGAAGATGACAATCCTTCCCGTTTTTACTCTCTGATCGTTAAAAATGAGGGACGGCCGAATCTGCAGATCGTCAAAGATTTTCCTTTAATTTATCCCTTGCTTTCGCGCATTGCAGTTTACATCGGGGATATGTCTTCTGTAGGTTACGATTTTCTCGTCTTCGACCGACCGATGTTCTTCTTGAATCAGCTGAAACAAAAATTCCCCTCATATGAGTGCGGGACTGTCATCGAACCCGATGAGTATAAAAATTTGTATGCAATTCTCGAAAAAGAGCTGCCGGAAGATCAGAAAAAATATCAGGAAAAGAGGCAGTTTGCTCTAAACGACACATTCGGCCCGATGCGCTCTCAGCAAAGTATTAGGCAGCAGTTAAGAGAAATATTGGACGGAAAAATCCCGGATTACGGTAAGATAGATTCTTGAACTTAAGGAGTTAACCATGAGCCAAACCATCACAAAATCTTTAGAAAAAGTCCCAGCTTATGCATTGGGTGCTTGTGAAATTTTAGGGGCATCGCTGTTATTGGCTCTCTCCGCACAGGTTTCTTTATTAACTCCGTTTCTTCTGGTGCCCTTTACGTTGCAAACATTAGTGCTCTTTCTAATCAGCACCTACCTTGGCCCAAAAAGGGCAGTGCTGGCTGTCGCTTGCTATCTCGCAGAAGGCGCAGCAGGTCTTCCAGTATTTGCACAAGGCACATCGGGAATTCTCGCACTGATTGGCCCAAGAGCGGGCTATTTTGCAGGCTTTATAGCTTCAGCTTATGTCGTAGGTCGCTTGACGGAAAAGTATCGTGGATTCTTCGGACTGGTTCTTTCCTTCGCAATCGGAACTTTAGCGATTTACACTCTCGGTTTTGCTTGGCTTAGCTATTGGATTGGCTTGAAACAGGCATTCTCTGTCGGAGTTCTCCCATTCCTCATGGGAGAAATGCCTCTTAAAATTCTGGCAGCGGCAGCTATCACTACGGGCTTTCGCAAGGCATAGGAAGTTTCCTTAGTTATTGCGGAAAATCCCTACGAATTGAGACACTCTTTGGTTCATGCGCATTAAGCTGCTTTTAATAATCTTACTGAGTTCTGCCTCGGCTTTTGCCTCCAATTTGCTCGACGATCTGATGGTTGTAGAGTATTGGAATTGCAAGCAGGCAGAGACGATGCCGGTGCACTACAACCATTTGATGTATGGCGGCTATATCAACATGCCGTCTGCACGAATGAGCACGGAAGGGATTTTGGGAGCAGGATTTTCCTATGTACCTCCTTACCACAACTACAGCCTCTATTGCCAGTTAACCCCTTTTCTGGAGATTTCAGGAAATTACCGCGTCTTTAAAGGGGTAGACGACCCGATTCTAACACCGCTGGGATTTGGTGATATGTCGGACAAGGGAGCTAATGTGAAGTTGGCACTGTTTCGTCCAGAAGATAGCAATTACGCCCTTCCCGGCTTAGCCATCGGCCTGGAGGACTTTCTCGGCACAAGAAACTTCAAAGCCCGGTACGCCGTTCTAACAAAAGTGTTCCTCGATCAAAGTTTAGAAGTGAGCTTTGGAATCGGTGCGCAAAGAATTCGCCGTTTTTTTGGGGGTGCTATCTGGATGCCTTTTCGGCGCTCAGAATGCTCTTGGCTTCAGCCGTTGTCTTTGATCGCAGAATACGACGCCACTCCCTATAAGAGCGAGAAAGTCGAGAAGCACCCAAAGGGAAGAAGCCAGAAGTGCAAAATCAACGGGGGAATCAGCTATCGCTTGTATGATTCAGTAGACCTCTCTATCAGCTATGTGAGAGGGGAAAAGATTGCAGCTTCGATCGATACGTTCTACGATTTTGGTCACACGAAGGGCTTTGTGCCAAAGATCAATGACTCACTTCCTTACGTTGGGCCTATCGTGAGGGAGCCTCTGGGACCGCTCCGCCCTGAAAGTGCGATGGTGACCGATCTGATCTTTGGCTTCCGCGATCAGGGCATTGAGTTGCTGAGTGTGGCTTTGGCCTATGACTGTGACCATCAAAAAGTGCTAAGGCTAAAAATTTACAACGACACCTACCGATTGGAGTGCGATTTAAGGGAGAGGTTGAACTGCCTTCTCTCCGGGTTAATTCCTGCTGACATCGACCACGTGTACGTCGTAGTAGATGCTGAAGGGTTTCCCATCCAGGAATACCACTATGCCATGACCTACGTTAAAGCATATGGAGACCGTATGATGGGAGGGTATGAGCTCTCCTGTTTGACCACGTTGGAAGAGGTCTCGCATTTTAAACCGTTCACCTTTCTCACACTGTTTGAAAAGAATCGCGACAGAATCAATTGGATCTTGCTGCCCAAAACGCACACTTTCTTTGGAAGTTCCAAGGGCAAGTTTAAGTACTCTTTAGGGGTGGAAGTGGGCGTCACCGGCTATTTGCCGGGGGATGTGTACTACTCGATCTTGCTGGGCCATAACTTTGTCTCAGACCTCTATCAGCTGAAAGACACAGACCGTTTGAACCCTTCCCAGCTGATCAATGTGCGCACCGATATTGTGCGCTACTACCAGCAAACAGGGGTTACCTTGGATGAAGCGTACTTCCAAAAGTGCTGGAATATGGGCAGAGGATTCTACTCCAGAGCGGCTCTTGGATATTTTGAAGAGGAGTATGCGGGTCTTGCGTTGCAAGGCCTCTACTATCCATTGAGTTCTGACTGGGCGATCGGATTGGAAGGTGCGATCTTTAAAAAACGCGCCTACCATGGCATCGGCTTTACCAATAAGGTGCGTAAGCTGCATGGATTTGTCCCTGAATACAAAAACTTCCCCTTCGGTTCCCAGTTTTTCCTAAGCGTCTACTACGATTGGCGCTGCGCCAACCTCGACTTCAAGGTGCAAATGGGAAAATTCCTGGCAAACGATTATGGCGTTCGGTACGAAGTGTCTCGTTATTTTGAAAGCGGTCTGCGCGTTGGTTTCTGGTACACGCACACCAATGGTCACGACAAGATCAACGGAAAGACCTACTACGACAAAGGCGTAGAGTTCTCCATGCCATTGGATGTCTTCTACACCGAATCGACAAGAAAGCGCTGGGGCTACAGCATGAATGCTTGGTTAAGGGATGTTGGCGTACAAGCTGCAACCGGCCAGGATCTCTACGAACTGATCAACGAACAGCGACAAGGTTTTTAGAGAAAAAAAGACGGGCTAGAGAAAGTCCGCCTTAGTACTCCAAATCAAAAGTTATGACTGCTATTTTCAAATTTCGGCCTGCATCTTTTTCCATTGTCTATGTCTATAGCCGGTAACAGCAATATCAACAGGAAGTAGAAGAATGCCGAGGCCTAATGTTTCAATAGCGGCTCTAACGTATTCTTTTTTGCTGAAGATTTCTTTGTCTTTTGCTGTGCTGCTTATTCTCCCAAGTCCTACCAATATTCCTACTACAGGAATGTAGCCTAAGATTTTTCCGACATTGCTTCCTCGGTGGGCTTTATCGATCTGGCTTTGTCTAAAATTTTCTTCAGACCCCGCTTTCTCTACAGCAGCAGTGTATGACTTTTGTTCCGAGGGGCCGCCAGTTTTGTATTTGTTAATGACTTTGTCGACAAGTTCCGTTATTTTTTCGATCGCTCTTAGGGATTTTGTTTCAAAGCCGAAGGTTGGAATTTTAGCGAACGGGTAGCTGGGCTCGCGGATTGTAACTCCAATAGGCGTGAATAAACCATCGTCCATGATTGTGTCCTTTGTTAGGTTTTAAATAATTGTAACTAATAATCGATTAAAAGTCAATTAATTTAATATATGTTTGGCTGCGTAGGTGAAAATAAAGTCTGCGCCTGCGCGTCTGATAGAGAGGAACTGCTCTTTGAACACTTTTTCTGCGTTAAGCCAGCCTTTTTCATGAGCAGCCATGACCATGGCGTACTCGCCGCTGACGTGGTAGGCAGCTACGGGGAGGGTCGTCTGCGTTTTGATTTTGGAGATGATATCGAGATAAGAGAGGGCGGGCTTGACAAGGAGTATGTCGGCGCCTTCTTCTTCGTCGAGCTTGGCCTCTTTTAAAGCTTCGCGGCTATTGGCGGGATTCATTTGGTAGCTTTTCTTATCGCCAAATTTTGGGGCTGAGTGAAGGGCGTCACGGAAGGGGCTATAAAGAGCGGAGGCGTATTTTGCTGCATAGGAAAGGATGGCAACATCTGTAAAGCCGGCAGCATCCAAAGTGTTGCGTATCGCTTTTACGCGCCCATCCATCATGTCGCTTGGGGCGATGACGTCGGTTCCGGCTTCAGCTAATCTTAAAGACATTTCAGAGAGGGCTTCGACTGTTTCATCGTTTAAGACGACTCCATCTGCATTGATGATGCCGTCATGGCCATGATCTGTATAGGGATCGAGGGCGACGTCGACCATGAGGCATAGTTCAGGAAATGTTCTTTTGACGGTTTTGACAGTTTGGAAGATCAAATTGTCGTCTCTTAAAGATTCTGATCCACGGCTATCTTTGCGTTCTTTAGGAATATAAGGGAAAAGGTCGATGGCACGAACACCTAACTCAGCGAGAGATTCGATTTCCTTAAGAAGGGTGTCGATGGAATGGCGGTACACTTCGGGCAGTGAAGAGATCGGTTCGCGTTTGTTGCTGCCTTCGACAACAAACAGCGGCGAGACTAAGTGGTGAGGAAGAAGGTGCGTTTCTTCGACGAGTTGGCGAATGCTTTCGGTCCGTCTAAGTCTTCTGGGGCGTTGGATCAGATCTTGGAGTGGCATGGGTATTCTCCGGTTGGGCCAAGATCGATTTCGATCCTTAGCAAGCGGTTGTATTTGGCAAGACGCTCTGAACGCGATAGGGATCCTGTCTTAATTTGGCCG
This sequence comes from Parachlamydiaceae bacterium, assembly GCA_047972195.1. Lineage (GTDB taxonomy): Bacteria > Chlamydiota > Chlamydiia > Chlamydiales > Parachlamydiaceae > CAZSDA01. The sequence continues at coordinate 11,518 of JBKEAL010000144.1, read as the reverse complement.
GCATTAACAGCAACGCTTAAGTCGGCAATGAAGCTGTCTTCAGTTTCTCCAGATCTATGGGAGATGACCGCGTTGTATCCATGGCTTTGCGCAAGCCGGATCGTTTCCAATGTCTCTGTAACGGTGCCGATCTGGTTTAACTTGATCAAGATAGCGTTGGCTGCTTTCTCGTCGATTCCCTTTTGGAGAAATTTGGGGTTAGTGACAAACAGGTCGTCTCCGACAATCTGGATTTTTTCTCCAAGTTTCTCTGTCAAAAGCTTCCATCCGTTCCAATCGTTCTGGTCGGCGCCATCTTCAATGGAGTCGATAGGGAATTGTTGGACCAGTTTTTCAAGATATGCAACCTGTTCAGCTGCAGTACGCTCTTTAAACGGCTTTTTGGCTTTCTTGTTCTTTTTCTCGTAGTAAGTTTGCGTGCCGCGGTCGTAAAATTCGCTGCTAGCGCAATCTAAAGCGAGAGTCACTTGGCTTCCCGGCCTATATCCGGCAGATTCAATGGCTCTCATGATAATCTGGAGAGCTTCTTCAGTTGAATCGATGTTCGGGGCAAAACCTCCTTCATCTCCAATGGAAGTCGCTAACCCTTCATGCTGCAAGAGTATTTTCAAGGAGTGGAAAATCTCAGAGCCCATTCTCATCGCTTCAGAAAAGTTCTTGGCACCGACGGGACGGATCATGAATTCCTGAATGTCCAGTGAGTTGTCTGCATGCTTGCCGCCATTGATGATATTGAACATCGGGCAGGGCAGGATATGGCCGTTTGATCCTCCAAGATAGCGGTAAAGTGGGAGTTTAGCTGTGGCTGCTCCTGCCCTTGCTAACGCCATGGAGGCTGCTAAAATCGCGTTAGCACCAAAATGGGATTTTCCTTCTGTGCCATCCGCTTGGCACATGGCCCTATCCAGCTTTTCCTGATCAAAAACGTGCTCGCCGAGCAAGATTTCGTTGATTGGCCCGTTGACGTTATGGACGGCTTTTAAGACGCCTTTTCCAAAAAATCGCGATTTGTCTTTATCGCGCAGTTCAAGCGCTTCATGCTCGCCTGTAGAGGCGCCTGAAGGCACGGAGGCGGATACTGTGATACCCTGATCTGTAGAGATCTCTACGGCAATGGTAGGGATGCCCCGGGAGTCGAAGATTTCAAAAGCGTGGACGTGACGTATATAAGCCATAAATTTATCCTATCTTCTTAAATGTTCCTCGTCAATGGTGAGAAGCAAGTTCACGTAGGACTCGTAGCGCAAAGGAGAGATCTTTCCCTGCTCCACAGCCTCTTTGACGGCGCATTGCCCTTCTTCGATATGGCGGCAATCGGGATAACGGCAGCCGGAGCCTATTTCCAGGATCTCATCGAAGTAGGAGGTGATCTCATCTCTGTCTAGTTTCCATACTCCAAAACTTTTAATACCTGGAGTGTCAATGCAAAATCCGCCAAAAGGAAGCGGAACGAGCTGTGTGGAGGTGGTGGTATGGGAGCCTTTCTTTGTTTTGCCAACGATATCGCCCACTTTAAGGTTTAAACCGGTAATGGTATTGATCAGGGAGGATTTTCCTGCTCCTGATTGGCCGGAAAATACGGAGGCTTTGTCCTTCATGCACTCTTTAAGAGCCTCAATCCCTTCTCCTGTGGCTGCGCTAATGGGGAGCACCCGGATGCCGTTTGCCTCGTAACTTTTCTTAAATTCTTGGTACAGGAGCTCTTCAGGAGACCCTTTTTCTAAAAGGTCGATCTTGTTGATCAAGATGATGGGCTGCATGTTCCCCTTTTCGGACGCGATGATGTAGCGGTCTGCCAAAAACGGTTTCAGCGGCGGATTGACGACAGAGAGCGTAATGAGTACTTGATCGATGTTGGCAGCAATCAGCTGCATTTTTTTTCGGGAAAGGTTGTCTGCACGCGCAAGGACCGATTTTCTCTCTTCAATTTGAAAGATCTGCCCCTCTTTGTCATTGAGCGGTGTGAATAGGACAAAGTCGCCCGTGGTCACGAGGTTTTTGTCTAACCCCTTTGCCTTTTTTAACAAGCCTCTTAAAGTGCAGCAGTAAAGCTTCCCTTCTTTGTCGACCATGTAGCCTTGAGGGCTGATCGATAGAACGCGCCCCTTTTCCAACTCTTTGGATTCAGGGCCTCTTTCGTGTTCTTTCTTCCGTTGTGCTTCCCACTTGGCGAGGTCCGTTTTCTTATATTTTGAGCGGTCTTTTGCCTGCAGGTATTTCCTTTCCTGCCTTCCGGCTTTACTGCTTTCTCTATAGAGATGTTCGTGTTCTTCGCTCATGGGTGGTTCGCTAGTAAATACATTAGGATGCCTCCTGCCACGGAAACGTTCAACGATTCCATGTCTCCCTTCATCGGCAAGGTGACTTTCTCCGAGAGACGTTTCCCCTCTTGAGACAGGCCTCTTCCTTCATTGCCTAAGATTAACACAAACTGATTTCCTTCGACTTTTTCTATAGCCTTTCCCTGAAGGTCCGCTCCGAAGAGGCGAAGTTGCTTTTTCTGCGCTAGCTCCTCTATCTGTTTCCAGTCCGCGTGCTGGTAGGCTAATTTGAATAATGCACCCTTTGATGAGCGAAGCACCTTGGGATTGAAAGGGTCGACACAACCGGGAAGTAACAGGACGCCCTTGTAGCCAAAGGCGCAGGCCGTCCTTAGCAATGTGCCCATGTTGCCTGGATCGGAAACAGCATCTAAAGCAATTAAGGGATATTCCAGTGCTTCAGATTCGGGAGGCAACGGGACCTCTGCAAATAAATTTTCCGAGTGTTCCGTCCGTGACAGCTTTTTGGCGATCTTCTCTGAGATAAGAATCTGCTGCCATCCGGGAATGATAGTCTCTTGGGAAGTGGTGTAGATTGTGCCTTTGCAGCGATGGCTGACCTCTTCGATCAGTTTTCTTCCTTCGAGGACAACCCTGCGCTCTTGTGCGCGGACTTTCTTATCATCCAGCAACTGGACTAAACGGCGCACTTTAGGGTTATCTGTGCTTTCTAGCGTTTCCATCACACTACCTCCTGAACTCTTTTAAAAAGTTGTTCGGGGTCTTCGATGTTTTCATTGATCGAAAGCTCTTCCGCACGCTTCAACATGTTTCCCATGTGGATTCCTGGAGGAATGCCTTTGTCTTTTAAAAATTGCGAGGTTAAGACAGGGGTTTTATTTTGGAGCCGCTGGATGTGCCTGGAGAGTTCGTTTCTTCTTTTTGCGTGAGCAGAGAGGAAGGCTTCCTTGACTTTAGGTTCTAGCCTTGCAGCGTAAACTTCAAGACAAAGTGTGCTGTGGGGATGCACATAAAATCGACTTAAGGCGCTCGCTGATTTATCTAAACTGAACGGACTCGTCTCAAGATAGAGTGTGAGCAGCTCGATCTCTCTGTTTGGAGCTTTCAAAAACTTGCTTAGGTCGACAATCTCTTCAGTGGAGAGATCTTGGAACAGTTCCGAGAGGAAAAAGAGCGTTGGCGTTCCCTTGGGATAGTTGGCGATCGGTTTGACTAGCTCTTCGAACTCTTTAAGCTTCTTGACATGCAGTTGAGGAAAGAGGATCTGCAGCAGGCCGAATCGATGCAGCTCGACTAAAGCGCGCTCAAATCTTGGGTAAGCGCTCATTTTGCAAAACTCCTGCCACACCCTTTCCATTGCCACAGAAGGAAACAGCCCTAAGGCGTTGTTTTTAATGGCTTCTTGCGTCTCTAAATCGATATGGAAGTCAAAGCGGGCAGCAAAACGGCAGGCGCGGATCATGCGCAGCCGGTCTTCGTAAAACCTTTCGTCGGGGTTGCCGATTGCGCGAACGACGCCCTTTTTGATGTCCTCAACACCACCAACGTAGTCCATCACTTTTTCTTCGATCGGGTCGTAGAACATCCCGTTGATGGTGAAATCCCGTCTTTTAGCGTCTTCTTCCGGAGAAGTCAGTTCAATGCGGCCGGGCTTTCTTCCATCGACATAGTCGAAGTCTTTTCGAAAAGAGGAGACTTCATACTGATGGCCGTCAATAGGGACGATCACGACGCCAAACTGCAGACCGACTAAAATGGTGCGGGGGAAGAGATCGAGAACTTGCTGAGGAGAGGCGCTGGTCGCAATGTCGATATCATCTGAAGGGTGTCCCATCAGGTAATCGCGCACCCAACCGCCGGCAAAGTAGGCAATATGGCCTGCGCGGTTGAGCGTGTGGACAATTTCTAGGGCATGGGAGTGAATCGGCATGCCCTATTATCTCTAATCTAACCATCCAGGTCAAGCAGTAGGGTAGCTTCACTGTCGGAGAGGATTTTTCCAAAATGCTGCCACTGCACTTCGGCAATGTCAGGATTGTAGTTATTTACCTTCTCATCTAAGAATCCATAGCGAAGGCCGATAAATTCGATGCCATGCGATTCACAGAAAGATTCGACAGGAAGGATGTGGCTTTTCTTGTCGTTGATAAACAGCACTCTCTCAGGTTGGAAATCCGCTGATTCTAGCAGTAATCGGAGGCATTCGCCCTTGTGGCGGCCGGCAGTGAAGAGGATTCCTTTTCGGTATAAAATTCCCTCATTGGAGACCATAAAATGGATCTCATCGCTCGAGATCGGATGAAGCGCGAGGTTGATGTCGATCGAGTTGAGCTGCTGGATTGTTCGAGTGGCAAGCCCCAAGCCGCGCGTGGTTAAGCCGATGGCGGAGAATCTCTCTTGCAAGGATCTGACCAAAGCCGCGGTTTCGCTTTCCACGGGATCGACGGAGGCGAGATGCTGGATCGATTCCCACTCGTTGAGTGCCAATTCCAAAGCGTCTGTCGGGCTTTTGCTCTCCTGTGTGTAATGGTTCATCCTGTGGTAGAACCATTCATCAGAGCCTAATTGCTGTTTCAATTGCATGAGCGTATTATCTATGTCAAATACAATCAATGTGTTAGGTGTTACATAATCCTCAATTTGGTTGAAGTTATGCACTTCGACAATCGCCCCTTCGATGAAGGCGGAAGCCGCAAGTAAAAAAGCGAAAAAAATACGCACCATTTTAAGCTCCTTTTTGGTTTAGGAAGCTTTAGGTTATCTGTTAAGCCCGACTATTTTTCAAGTGGCTTGGCTGGCAATTTTCGGATATAATGCGTTCATGCAGAGAAAAATACGACTATTGGATCCGGAGACGATCAACCAGATTGCCGCAGGAGAAGTGATCTTGAATCCAGCTTCTGTCGTCAAAGAGCTGGTCGACAATTCCATTGATGCCGGAGCGTCGAAAATTGTCGTCGAAATCAAAGGCGGCGGTCGGGAGTTGATCCGAGTCAGAGATAATGGCTGCGGCATGAGCTCTGAGGATGCTCCACTAGCTTTTGCTTTGCATGCGACGTCAAAGATCAGCGCGATTGGCGATATTGAAAGCATTTCTACATTGGGATTTAGGGGCGAAGCTTTAGCTTCTGTTGCTGCTGTAGCTCGCGTGAAGCTGAAGACGCGCCAGGCAGAGGGGCAGGGAACCTTTCTAAGCATTGAAGGAGGCAAGGTGCTCTCCCAGACTCAAGTGCCTTGCGATCCTGGCACCACCATAGAAGTCGAAGATCTCTTTTATAATATTCCGGCTCGCAGAAAGTTCTTAAAGTCGCCGAAGCAGGAAAATCAGGAAGTGTTCAAATGCCTATCAGAGTTGGCTTTGGCTTATCCAGAGATTGATTTTCAACTGATTGTCGATAGCGTTAAATCGATCGACGTGTGGAAAGAAGGCGGGAAGGATCAATTTGCTGACATGAAAAAAAGGGCAAAAGAACTTTTTGGCTTTCAAGAGAAGGAGTGGTTTACGATTAGCTTTGAAGAGCAAGGAGTGAAAATCACCGGACTTCTATCTAATGCATCGCACCATCGTCCTAACCGCACAGGTCAATACCTTTTTCTGAATAAGCGACCGATTCAGGCGTGGCAGATCGCTCAAGCGATCACTCAAGGGTATGGTACGGCGCTTCCTCAAGGCAGGCATCCTCTCTTCATGCTCCACGTCGGATTGGATGGAGAAGCGTTTGATATCAACGTCCATCCGCAGAAGCGCGAAGTGAGATTTCGCCATGAGGGAGAACTCAGAGATTTGGTGCGCCATGCGGTCAGCCGCGCCTTGCTGGATACGTATCAGCCCTCTTCTATCTCCTACACATTGCCTACAGCATTCACGCCAAGCGAACCGATCGATTTTTGCGTTCGGGAAACCATGGTGCAGCCTCAGCTATTCTCCGAGCCTGAGCTTCCTCACATTTTAGCCGCGCTTCCAGGTTATGTTCTTTTAGAGAAGGAACCGGAAAAGGGGCTCTGCATACTGGATCAGAAGGGAGCAGAAGCGCGCATCCTATTTGAGCGAAGCACGAAAAATGGGGCAGGTTCTTCACAACCGCTGCTTGCTCCGCTGTCATTGAAACTGGATCCTCAGGAAAAAGCTCTGCTGGAGGATAAGCGGGAAGATTTGGCAACTCAAGGCTTTCATGTGAAAGAAGGGCCGGACGGCAGCTATCTACTTGAATCTGTACCCACAAAAGCTTTAGAAGATTATGAAGAGCTGTTCTTCGCTTATCTGCATGGAGAACCCCAAGGATCAGAGCGGTTGCGCGTACAGAAAAGACGCCTTCCACACACGGAGGCATACCTTTTGCTAAGAGAACTGGTGAAGTGTAGAGAACCCGATCGCTCACCCAAAGGAAAAGCGTTATACGCATGGCTTTCATTTCAGGAGTTGCAAAAGCTATTCAAATGAAAAAGAACTATTTAGAAAGGATCAAGAAGCTTAAAAAGGCCTTGGAGCACGATGGATTCCTGATTCAAAACCCTGTGGATCTATATTACTTTACCGGTTTAGAGATGTCTGCAGGCAAGTTGCTGGTCTTGAAAGATGCTATCTGGCTGCTCGTCGATGGTAGGTATATCGAAGCTGCGAAAGAGAGAAGTCCTGTTCCTGTGAAGTTAGACAAACCAAACCTTCTATTAGAATTAATTCCTAAAGGATCTAAGATCGGTATCGACAGCGAGAAGACCTCTTTGCAAAGCTACATGGATCTGCAAACGCTGTGGAAGAAAGCCTCTGTCAAGCCTGTGCCTGAAAAGGGAACCATTTCCCAATTGAGGGAAATTAAGGACGCTGCAGAAATCGAGCTGCTTCGCAAGGCAGCAAAACTTGGCTCATTAGGTTATGACCACGTCGCTAATCATCTGAAAACGGGAATAACAGAAAAGGAACTAGCGGATAGCCTTGAGCAGTTTTGGAAGAAACAAGGAGCGCAAGGCGTAGCGTTCGATCCCATCATCGCATTTGGCCCAAACAGCTCCAAACCGCATTATAGAGCAGGTGATGTGCCGCTGAAATCCAATCAGCACGTTTTGATCGATATAGGCGTGACCTTAAACCATTACCACTCCGATATGACGCGCGTCGTTTTCACAGGACGGAAACAAAAAAAGATCGTGGAAATCTACGACATCGTTGCTGAAGCGCATTTGCGCGCGAAAAAACTGGCAAAAAGCGGAGCCGCCATCGCCTCATTGGACACAGCAGCCAGAGAATACATCAGTTCGAAGGGATATGGCGAGTATTTCAGTCATAGCTTAGGTCACGGCATTGGACTTGAAGTGCATGAAGCTCCGGCTGTGAGAAGTTCTACTCAAAAGTTAAAGAAAGGGATGGTCATCACGATCGAGCCAGGAATTTATCTTCCGGGTATTGGTGGCGTCCGGATTGAGGACACTTACCTCATTTTACAGAATGGTTGTGAAAGTTTAACTCAGAGGGAGTTTTAATGTCGTTTAGACAAAAAATTCTTCTGGGATATCTCGTCGTATTTCTTCTGTTTCTCTCCTTAATGTCGCCCTTCTCCTCTCTTGTGGTGCGTCACGTCGTTCAAAAGGCGATGGAAAACCGCGCGCTGGAATTGATCGATAGATTAAAGGAAGCTAAAAACGACCAGGAACTGCTTGTTAAACTAAAAGAGCTCAAGCCGCTCATCTTTTTCCGCATGAGCGTTATCACTGGCGAGCGGGCTGTACTCTATGACTCCCATACCAAAAGGATCATTGGCGGAAGTTTTGATCAAAATTACATCGTCAATCACCCTGAAGTATTAGAAGCACTCAAGACAGGTAAGGGCTATGCGGAAGATTATTCGGAACTGCTATCGCAGAAGTTTGCTTATACAGCTGTGGCCTTTAACTTCCACGGCAAGACTTATGTGTTAAGAACTGCTTTCCCCTATCGCTATGTGAAAGAACTGAACGATGACTTCGAATTTGGTTTTATTGTCCTAACTTCTGTAGTGTTGATCCTCTATAGTTTAATGACCTGGTTTGTGATCAACCATCTCACAAAACCGATCCAAGCCATTATTTCCACAGTTTCCACCTATCGTGAAGGAGAAGTGAACCCGCTCAGAGAGTTAAGGGATCTTGCTGGCAAGTCCAAGGACGATGTCGGCGTCCTTGCTAAAACGTTGGTTTCGCTTTCTGAAAGACTGGAAAAGCAAATTTCTTCCTTGCGCAATGAAAGAAACGAAAAGGAGATGGTTCTGCAATCCCTCGTCGAAGGCGTAATCGCAGTAGATCGAAAAATGGTTGTGACGTTTGCCAACGATACCGCTTTAAAGCTATTGGGAAAAAATCGCGAAGAGGTGATGTCGAAGCCTTTTGATGATCTTCACAATGAAAATCTTGCGGGGATGCTTACTCGATGCCAGCTGGAAGAAAAGCCCATTGTGGAATCCGCTCAGGCCCAAGCAAAGGGGGTCACCTATTATCTGGAAGTGGTCGCGGCACCAAAAATGGACAATACGGGTGCTGTATTGATCATGGAGGATAAATCAGCCCATTACCGCATCATTGAAATGAGAAAGGATTTTATCGCCAACGCTTCCCATGAACTGAAAACGCCGATTACGATCATCAGAGGCTTTGCTGAAACGTTGCATGATAACCCTGAATTGCCTTTAGAAATGACCCAAGACATCACTGGAAAAATTGTGCGCAATTGCGAACGGATGGCTACAATTGTCCGCGATCTCTTAGCTTTAGCTGATATCGAAAACATCCCGCAGTCCCACTTAAGCTCAATTGAAATTGAACCGCTGGCCCAAAAGATTAAATCCCAAATTCTCCAAGTTCACGTCGAAGCAGAAATCACCATTCAGGCAGAAAGCCTTGTGGTTATAAAAGGTGATCATGATTTGATTGAAATGGCGCTTAGCAACCTGATGGAAAATGCTGTTAAATACTCCAACGTCCCCGCAAAAGTCCTCGTCAACATCTCTCAAGAACATGGAAACGTCATCATCCAAGTAAAAGACGAAGGGATCGGCATCCCTAAAGAGGACCTAAGCCGCATCTTCGAACGATTCTACCGCGTCGACAAAGCCCATTCCAGAAAAGTGGGTGGATCCGGTCTCGGTCTATCTATTGTAGAAACTATTATTAAAAAGCACTTTGGCACGATCTCTGTGGAGTCAGAGCTAGGTCAAGGAAGCACTTTTACTATCACGCTTCCGCTATAACCCATGCCCTCCCAACCCGTGCCCTCCCAACCCGTGCCCGTGAGCGTGCCCGTGCCCGTGCCCGAATTTGAGGAAGGAAACCCACATAGGTAACGTATTTGGTTTAATTTCGGGCACGGGCACGCTCACGGGCACGGGCACGGATAGTTATACAATTGATTTTTAGTATGTAATATACTATGATTTAGGGGTGAAAAAACTATTTATATATCTTTTGTTCATAGTTAGTGCCCTAAACGGGGAAACTGCAATGGATGCGCCAAAGAAAGCTCGAATCATTATCAACCCTCATTCAGGGACTGAGGATAAGTCTGAACTTGAAGCGCATTTAAAAAATGCTTTTGATCAAAAGACTTTTTCTTACGAAATCTTCTACACATCTGGACCCAAGGAAGCGACAGCATTGAGCCGCGAAGCGGCGTCATTGGGTTACGATCTGGTCATTGCAGTGGGTGGCGATGGCACTGTAAATGAAGTGGGCAAGGGATTGATTGGCACAGAGACGGCGTTAGGGATCATTCCTGTCGGTTCGGGTAACGGTTTTGCCAAGCATTTGCTCATTCCTGCACAGGTTGATGAGGCGATCCGTACTATCCAAGAGTTCCAGGTGCAGAGGATCGATACGATTCAGGCCAATGACGAATATATCCTGGGAGTGGGCGGGATAGGCTTTGATGCGCACATCAGTTTGAAATTTGCTGAATCTAAGCGAAGAGGATTGGCTTCATACGCCATTCTGGTCTTTAAGGAATATCCATCCTACGATACAAAGACTTTCCAGCTGACCGTAGATGGAAAGTTGATGCAAAGGACAGCGCTGATCGTTAGCTTTGCTAAAAGCACGCAATATGGCAACAATTTTTACATCGCCCCTCAAGCCAAGATGGATGATGGGTTAATGCACCTGATCTTCTTAAGAGATCCACCCTTTTACGCAATTCCCGGACTCATCCTCCAAGTGAAAAAGGGGACAGTGCAACAATCTCCCTACTACGAATCGATCCCTTGCAAAGAGATCGATGTAGGCGATCAGCCCATCCAAGCCCATATCGACGGAGAACCCGTCTTCTTCCCAAACGGTCTCAAACTCAAAGTCCTCCCCAAGTCCCTCAAAGTCATCACAGGCAAATAATTCTTCATTTTGCTAACAATCTGACTTTTCAACGCAGCTTTTAAAATCTAAATAGTTTCTTTGTATTGAAAGAAAAGTTTTTGGATAGAGCGGGGAAAAGCGGAGGCAAGTTCTTGGCCCTCGTAGAGATAATGTGAAAAGGGGTGCATTCCTGTGGAGATAAAGAGAATCCTTTGCTCGGTGATCTGAGGAGATAATTTTGGTTGGAGTATCGTGGTATGATCGAGAAGGTTTTTTGTTTTAAAGCAGTTTAGAAAGGGGTGCCCGGTGAGTAGGGAGAAGGCTTGAGCCAATCTGAGAGAGCCTATGTCATGGCTGGGAATGATGATGTCATAGTCCCGCAAGGGGCTTTTATCAAGAAAAAGTAGCAGTAGTCCGGCAAGGCTGGAGGCTAAGTGGGCGCCTGAGTCGCTGTGAAGTTGATGGATAAGTGCAAGGGTTGCAGTAGTTTCTTCAAAAGGGGCATAGGTTTTGTAGAAAGGCGATGGGGATTTTTTACAAAATCCGCACGGTTCATCCCCGGTATATCTATAGCAGGTTCTGCAGCGCTCTATGGGCTTTGTTTTTTCTAGGGTATCGAGGCACTTGCCGCATAAGAGTTTCAAGTCGCCGGTGAGCGGAACAGTGCATGAGAGGCAATTCAAGGGGAAGAATAGATCGAGAAAAGAAGGAATGAGTTTCTTTTGACACCAGATTATCAAATGGGATAAAAAGGATAATTTATTTTTGAGGAGAGCCATGATCGTCTACATTCTTTCTATAATTCTATGTGTTAACACTGCTCTGGCAGTTACTAATATCGATGCAAAACATCATACGGAGTATCCCGATTTTAAGGATAATCCTTACCTGACTTCCAAAATGAGAGATAAGATGAAACCTCATCT
>JBKEAL010000098.1:0-2103 GCA_047972195.1 Parachlamydiaceae bacterium | reverse complement strand
TTAGAAAAAATGCCGAAAATGCCGTACGTGACGGTAAAATCAGCGTCAAAGAACGTAAACAAATGGTTGATAGCTATGCAGAAAGTTTGCGTGGTTATACTTATTTTGAAAAGTAATTAAGTCAGGAGAGCGAGATGTCAAAAGTTTTAATTATCGGTGCGGGTGGCGTCAGTCAAGTGGTCGTCCATAAATGCGTGCAAGCCAAAGCCGTATTTAACGAAATCACCTTGGCAAGTCGGACAAAATCAAAATGCGATGCCATTGCAGCGATGCTTGATTTTCCAATTAAAACAGCACAGGTCAATGCTGATAATGTGGCGGAAATGGTTGCCCTTATCAATACTGAGAAACCTGACTTGGTATTGAACGTGGCACTGCCTTATCAAGATTTACCGATTATGGATGCGTGTCTTGAAACTGGTGTTGACTATCTTGATACCGCAAACTACGAGCCACCTGAAGAAGCTAAATTTGAATACAGTTGGCAGTGGGCATATCACGATCGTTTTAAAGAAAAGGGCTTGATGGCATTGCTTGGCAGTGGTTTTGACCCGGGTGTCACCAATGTTTTTACCGCTTATCTGAAAAAACACCATTTAGATGAGATTGATGAATTAGACATTATTGACTGTAATGCTGGGGATCACGGCATGCCGTTTGCTACCAATTTCAACCCTGAAATCAACATCCGTGAAGTTACCGCCAAAGGTCGCCACTATGACAATGGGCAATGGGTGGAAACTGAGGCTCTAACCATTAATAAATCCTTCGACTTTCCAGAGGGTATTGGTGCAAAACAAATTTATTTGATGTATCACGAAGAGCTTGAATCATTGGTAAAACATTTTCCTGATATCAAACAAGCACGTTTTTGGATGACTTTTTCCGACAATTATCTGAATCACCTAAAAGTCCTTGAAAATGTTGGAATGACCAGTATCACACCCGTAAATTATGAAGGCAAAGAAATCATTCCTTTACAATTTCTAAAAGCCGTTTTGCCAGACCCTTCAAGCCTTGGCATTAAAACCAAAGGTCGTACTTGTATTGGCTGTATCGCCAAAGGTCGCAAAGACGGTGTTAAAAAAACCTTCTATATTTATAACATTTGTGACCACGAAGCCTGCTACGAAGAGGTTGGGTCACAGGCAATTTCCTATACTACCGGTGTTCCGGCAATGATTGGGGCAAAAATGATGCTAGAAGGCAAGTGGCGTGGCGAAGGTGTTTATAACATGGAACAATTTGACCCCGACCCATTCTTAGCCGATTTGGCTGATTATGGGCTACCTTGGCAAGTCGTAGAATTGAGTTAATCTGAACAAAATCAAGAGCACATTATGAGTTACCACGCCCTAGATTTAAATCAGCTGCCAAGTCCATGCTTTGTTGTTAGTACCGATAAATTACGGGAGAATCTAGCCATCTTGCAAGCAGTTGGTGATGCCAGTGGTGCAAAGATTTTACTTGCATTGAAAGCCTTTTCGATGTTTTCTGTGGCATCATTGGTAGATGAATATTTGTCCGGCACTTGTGCCAGTGGTCCTTATGAAGCCCGCCTTGGGCGTGAACAATTTAGTGGCGAAGTACATACCTTTTCCGCTGCATACAGTGAAGCTGATATCAGAGAAGTGCTCCTGTATTCGGACCATGTGGTCTTTAATTCGCTTCATCAATGGCTGCGCTTTCGTTCGCTATGCCTAGAAGCGCAAGCAAAACGCCCGCATTTAAAATTTGGACTACGTGTTAATCCCGAACACTCAGAAGGAGCAACAGCAATTTATGACCCTTGCGCACCTTACTCCCGTTTAGGCATTCCTTTAGCAGACTTTAACAGCCACACTGCTGATGATTTGGCGGGGATTTCAGGATTGCATTTTCACACGCTTTGCGAGCAAGATTTCCTGCCATTGTCACGAACTCTAGATGTGATTGAAGAAAAATTCGGACACTTGCTTAAAAAAATGGAATGGGTCAATTTTGGTGGCGGACATCATATCACCCGTGCCGATTACCAACGTGAGAAACTAATTAAACGCATTAAAGCCTTTCGCAAAAAATATCAGGTTGAAGTGATTATTGAACCCGGTGAAGCCATTGACT
>JBKEAL010000073.1:0-31720 GCA_047972195.1 Parachlamydiaceae bacterium | reverse complement strand
ACCACTGCTTTTTTAAAGGAGGGCTTCATCCCGATCCTTCCTCTTACGCGACGAGGTTTTGCTGGAATGCGGATTGTATTTACTGCAGTAACTTTAACACCCTGATCTTTGTAAATGACTTCGACTGCATTCCTAATGTCTGCTTTTGTCGCTTCTTTATCGACAATAAACACATACTTAGGAGATGTGCATCGTTTTACAGAAGGGTTGCTTTCTGCATTTTTCAAGTTTTCAAGCATCATGCTCTTTTCTGTAACATAGAGGTGCTTGACGACTTCAAATGGATTCTTTGTCTTTTTAGTTTTTGCGCTCATTAAACTAACCACTCCTGCCACTCTACTAGTGCTTTTTCTGTAAGAACAATCTCATCTGCAAGAAGCAGGTCGTATCCGTTGACGTTTTTCGCGAGCGAAAAAGCTGTCTTAGGAATATTGCGCATGCTCTTGATAAAGTTGTGGTGTGCATTCGATGCTACTGAGAATTTTTCAGTCGAATCGAAAATTTCAAACTCTTGAAACGCACCCTCTCCAACAAATAGAACTCTGCGGCCTGTCAATTGCTGTTTTTCGAGGAAATTGGTGATGATTTTTGTTTTTGGTTCTTCGACTGCGATTGAATCGAGAACGCGAACGTTGTTGTTGCGGATCTTTTCACCGATGATGGATCGGATTGCCGCGTTTTTCTCTTTCTTGTTGATCTTTACGTGTTGATCAAACTTAGGTTTTGGTGCAAATACGCGTCCACCACCTTTGTATTGTGGAGCTGCAAGAGAACCTTGACGTGCTCTACCACCACCTTTTTGCGGGTGCGGCTTTTTTGTCGTATGGTTAACTTCGGATCTGCCTTTTGTATTAGCAGACCATTGACGTGCATTTTCACGCAAAGCAATAATGTAATCTTTTATCATTTGGCTGTTTGCAACTGCATTGACCAAAGCTTCAGCGACTTCTACGACGCCTGTTGATTGTCCATCAATTTTGTACTTATTTAGACTAGCCACAGCTTATCTCCGAAACTTTATTTCTTTTTAACTCTCTTTTTCATTGCAGATGCCAGATAAACCAGCCCATTTTTTGGACCAGGAACTGCGCCTTCTACCAACAAGACATTCTCACTCGCATCCACAGAAACAACCCTCAAACTTTGAGTTGTAACTTGCTCGGAACCCATATGCCCCGCCATTTTCTGGCCTGGCAATCCGCGTCCTGGAGATGTTCTCATACCTGTGGATCCGCCATGTCTATGGAATCCGGAACCGTGTGCGGCTGGACCGCCAGCAAAGTTGTGACGCTTGATCACACCTTGGTAGCCTTTACCTTTCGATACCGCAGTTACGTCGATGAATTTTTCATCAGCAAACTGTGTTACGTCCAGTGTTTGTCCTACTGTGTAAGCTTCTGCCGATGTCACCCTGCTTTCCAGCAAGTGGCAGCGAGGAGCTACACCCGCTTTTTTGAAATGACCTACCAAAGGTTTTGTAACTCGCTTTTCAACTGTGCGAGGATCCTTTGTCTTAACTTCGTCAAAACCAATCTGCAATGCTTCATATCCGTCAGTCACTTGAGTCTTCACTTGAACAACCACATTAGGCTGAACTTCAATCACAGTGCAGGGTACAGATTGACCTTTCTCATCAAAAAGCTGGATCATTCCTAGCTTTTTACCCATTAATTTTAGCCTTTCGAGCGTCATAATTCGTCCTTCAATCAAATTCAGTCCGCTTATGCTAGCAGATGCTGTTTTTTTCTCAAACTGATATTTTGTCAGCGTATCCTTTAGCCTAGTAACGAACTAAACAGTAGAAGCTGCTGTTTCGCTAGAGGTTTACAAGGGACTTGTATGAGAAAGGTTACCAGATGTGTGGGATTTATTGGAAGAACTATCTTTCTTTTTGCTTCTGATGGTCAATTTTTGCCCTTTTTTAACGGGCTGCTTTAAGTCTATTTTAGTTAAATCCGCCGTGTCATTCACCCTGCACACTTTAAGTACTTCACCTATCGTAGTCCCCGCTCTGAACTGATAAGCGCCCGGTTTATCCACGGATCCCTGCACGCGAACCACAACTAAAGAAGCAGGTTTATTCATAGGCTTTTCCCCATCCATCGGCCAGCGACCGTCCGGCGCTTGAAATGCACTTTTTGAGAGAAATAAGAAGCTGGCTGTCAATAAAAAGACTGCGACCCACTCACGGCTACTTAAGTCTTGGATTTTACTCACTTAAGCTGCCACTCTCCGATTGCGAATCGCCATAATCACGCTATGACCGATAGTGATCGCCATTAAAGAAAATGCAATAGCACCGAGAGGAAGCATTAGTGGGGTAAATGTACAGCCAGCCACCACGAGGATCGCAAAGGCTATCTCAGCTATGGCTGAAGCGATATCGATGCAAGCTTGACGCTTTTCCGTCTTTGTTGAATAGGGATCGAACAATTTTTTAACTGAAAAAGCACCATAGCAGAGAAACGCCATCCCTCTAAACGCACTCAGTATCGGTGGCAATGGGATTCTCTTGATGAGCTGTCCAATTGCACTGTGCCCTATCTTTTCTGCTAATTTGCCAAGTTGAAGAACAGGAAACGTTTTAAAAAAATTTACTGCACCCACTACGTCAGAAGCCACAAAGAACCCATCTGAAAAACGTTCCAGAATTGATTTTCTAGGCTGATCATGCACGTATCTTTCCAAATAAAACATGGGGATTCTCATCGCATAGCAGCCGTGGAGCATTAACTGAATAGTTAAACCCCTTTTAGAGATCATTTTGAAAAGGTTTTCTGCCAATTGGACAATTTTTGGACTCAAGAGTTTTGCTGATGATTGCAGCTGGTGAAATGCTCTTGGAATATCATGAAGAACTGAAGCGACCATGTCTCACCTACAATTACGCGTGTTACGTCAATAGAGTGTGAAGATATCAAGAGAAAAATTAGTTCTCTAGAAAAATTTAATAGGGCGCTGAGATTGCCCTCTTAAGAAGTCCTGAAAGGGCATTCTCTTTTTTCCTTCAGGCTGCACTTCCAAAAGCTCTAAAGAGCCCTGTCCACAGCCTACAAACTGCTGTTGCTGCTCGCCAAGAGCGATCTGCTTCTCAGAATGGTCTAAAGACTTAAACACTCGCAGTCGTTTTGCTTGCCCATTAACTTCTACCATTGCCCAGGCTCCCGGCTCGGGATTGACGCCTCGGATCAAATTGTGAATTTCTGTAGAAGTTCGGCTCCAATCGATCCTGCACTCTTCTAGCTCAATTTTCGGGGCAAATGTGACTTTAGACTCATCTTGAACTATTTCTGATGGGGTTCCCTTCTTAAATGCCTCGATCACTTGGAGCATCATCAGCGAACCTATTTCGATGAGAGATCGGCCCAATTCTCCCGCTGTCATCTCCTGACTAATGGGAACTGTACCATGGGCGATCATATTGCCTGCATCCATCTTCTTGACCATATGCATGATCGTGACGCCGCTTTCAATTTCTCCATTCATGATAGCTCTTTGAATGGGCGCAGCACCCCTATATTTAGGCAGCAAGCTTGCGTGTAAATTGATGCAAGCGATCTTAGGAGCCTTCAGAACGTGTTCTTTTAAGATTTCTCCATAGGCTACAACAACAAACAGATCGGCGTTAAAACCTTGAATTAATTCTACATTGGATGGATCGGAAATTTTTTCTGGCTGGTAAACGGGAATGCCATGCTTTTCAGCAATGAGTTTAACCGGAACCGGGACGAGCTGCTTGGATCTTCCTTGTGCTTTATCCGGTTTGGATACCACAGCGACGATATTTTCTCGTTTTTGGATAAGAAACTCTAAGACTTCAGCAGCGAAGTCCGGAGTGCCGAAAAATACAATTCTCATCGCCTTGCTGCAACTTCCTCTTCAAGCTGATCGATCGCTTCTTCCTGCTCTCGGATATCTTGCAGACCTAAAATACCTCTTTTTGTCATGCGGCAGAACTTAACAAAATGGGCAACTTCAGGAAGCTGCAGCACTTCTTTTTCGATTCTGTCCAGAGCTTCTTGTGCAGTTAAATTGCTCTTGAAAAGAAGCTTGTAGGTCTTTGTGAGGGCGATTCGCGTTTCCAAAGGGAATCCGTGCCTCTTCAATCCGATCAGATTGAGGCCGCCAAATTTAAATGGAATGCCGCCTCCAATGGTAAATGGAGGGATATCATGAGTCACTCGGCTCATGCCGCCCACAAAAGCGTACGTTCCAATGCGCGTGAATTGATGGATCGGTGTCAAACCGCCTATGATGGCATGGTCTTCGACGATCACGTGTCCGGCTAGTGTTGCGTTATTGCTCATGATGACGTGATTGCCCACTTCGCAATTATGCGCCACGTGGCAGTAAGCCATGATGAGGCAGTTGTCGCCCACTTTTACAGTAGTATTTTCCTGGCAGGATGAGTTGATCGTGACAAATTCGCGAATCTCGCACTTTTTCCCAATATTGACGAACGTCTTTTCACCTTTGAACTTCAAATCCTGCGTCTTTGTTCCGATCGACACAAACGGATAGATTGTCGTTCCCTGACCAATCGTCGTAAAGCCATCGATGTAAGCATGCGCTTTGATCACGACACCATCTTCTAAGGTCACATTTTCTTTGATGACGGCATATGGTTCGATGACGACATTTTTTCCAATTTTTGCGCCCTTCTCGACGATAGCTGTAGGATGGATCTGAGGTTCGTTCATAAGTTTATCTTTATTAAATGAGGTTTTTATCAATAAAAGCAAAGCTGATTTCAGCTTCAGCCACCATTTTTTCGTCCACAGTCGCAGAAGCCTTAACCCGGCCTCCTTTTGAGCTAAAGTGTGCGCCTTCACATTTTAAAATCAACACATCGCCAGGTTTTACCGGGCTGCGGAATTTGGCATTGTTCACGTTCAACAAGACAGCGATGCGGTCTCCGCCAAACTTATGATGCACCAAAACAGCACCTACTTGGGCAAGAGATTCTAAAATCAACACACCAGGCATAATCGGTGCTCCAGGAAAATGTCCCTGGAAAAAAGCTTCATTGATGGTCGCATTTTTCTGGCCTATGATCACGCCGGATTCGATATCGCAAGATAAAATCTTATCAACTAGCAAGAAGGGATATCGGTGCGGCAAAATCTTAGTGATTTCCTTAATGCCCATCTTCATATCATTTTTTTCCATAATTTCACCTAGCTCGTTTTAACTTCATTGGTCTTGCGACGCAATCGCCGCCAAAATTTTCTTTGCAAACGCAACGTTGGCTGCATGCCCAGAACGGATTGCAATGATGTGCGCTACAAAAGGGATACCGACGAGAGATAGGTCTCCAATCAGATCCAATACTTTATGCCGCACCATCTCATCCGGAAAGAACAAACCATGCTTGCTCAATACCGCATCGCCTTTAATCACTACAGCATTATCTAAGCTTCCCCCTTTAATTAACCCTTTGTCGATTAAATAGGAAACCTCTTCATATAGTGAAAAGGTTCTGCAGGGAGCGATCTCTTTCTTAAAAGATTCGGGCGTAAGCTTGATCGAATGGTATTGCGCCTTTAACAAGGGATGTTCAGGGTAGCTTAATGTATAACTTAACATGTATTCAGGCGAAGGAAGCGCCACCAAGTGGATCTCGCCTTCGGAATGGTAAACGGGTTGCGTCAATGCGACGGAGCCAATCGTAGACTCTTGTTCCACGATCCCCGCATTTTCAATCATCTCCACAAAAACATCGCTGCTTCCGTTGCCAATAGGCGGTTCGATATTGTCGATCTCAATCAACAAATTATCGATGCCGCAGGCTCGGACAGCCGCGAGAACGTGCTCAACTGTTTGCACG
Organism: Parachlamydiaceae bacterium; assembly: GCA_047972195.1. GTDB lineage: Bacteria > Chlamydiota > Chlamydiia > Chlamydiales > Parachlamydiaceae > CAZSDA01. The sequence continues at coordinate 25,893 of JBKEAL010000073.1, read as the reverse complement.
CGCACATCTTGAATCCCTATTGTCGTACTTCTCGATGTCTCCAGCACGTATTCAACGGTTGCAGGAATCAGAGGTCTTGAAGGTAGATCCACTCTTTGGAACACAATGCCTGTCGAATCAGGAGCGGGCACAAAGCGCATCGAAACCGTACGTCCTGTGTGGATGCCGATTCCGGAATAGGATTCTGCTTTGCCTAATGTGCGCTGCTTGCGCAGCTGCTGTTTCGTAGATTTACTCTTCATCAAAGATAATACAAAGTCCAAGTTTAAACTTCTTAATCTTAATAAATTGACAAGTTAATCGCAAGAAGAAGATTTAGAATTTACGCCGCAGTCCGAAAAGAAAAATTAAAGAAAGGGTCACAATTGCCGTGTCACCCCATAGGGTATAAAGTGTTTTATAATGATAAAGTGGCAACTCTGCTTTTAATGCTGCCCGTTCCCACTCCTGCTCTTCATTTAAGCTCGCGACGACTCTTCCCAAACTGTCAATGGCGCAGGTAATGCCTGTATTGCAAGCACGCAAAAGCGGCATTCCATTTTCCACCGTTCGAAGCTTTCCATGATCGAGGTGCTGTTTTGGCAGCCGAGAATTTGGATACCACACATCGCTCGTCAAGTTGATCAAGAGCTCAGCCCCTCTTTCGCGGTTCTGTTTCATCAAATGGCCATATGTCTCCTCATAACAGATAGAAAGGCCAAAGGGCGCCTTAAATCCAGGAAACACTTTTGCCCCTTCGCCGCAGGTGAAAGATCCAGTGATCCCGTATTCTTTTGCCATCTCTTTAAAATAGGAAAGCGGAATATACTCGGCCATCGGAAGTAGAACCTGCTTTTCGTAGCGGAATCCCACTTCGCCCCCCGGCCAAAAGTAGAAGCCGGAACTATAGCTCTCCCTCTCCTTATCCGAAATCCATTGGTCATCCTGCAGTCCCGCCACTAAATCTGACTGAAACAGGTTCGCAATTGACTGGCAAAGATAGGCGTTAGTCACCTGCCATTTACCATCGACTTCAAGTGCCATAGGCTCTTTAAGCTGAGGCAATGCTTGATTTGCAGATTGCCCAAAGACATCTTCAAAAAGTGCTTTCACGCGCTCATAATCGTAGATGGCCACGTAAGTTCCCAAGGGAACGACATATTCCGGAAGGGCAATCATCTCAACGCGTTGATCTTTATAAGGTGATATGGTTTCAAAAATCTGACGCCATTCCTGTTCTGTATATTGCACGAACTCATCCAGATTTTTAAAAGGCATCACTTCTTCGATAGGAAATGCCGTTTGAACTAGTAGAGAGGTTAGCACCCTGTCGGGATTTTGGCTTTCTTTTGCAAATGACTGCTCATGCACTTTAAGTTGAGCAGCTCCGAAGGCAAAAGGAAGAACTGCGTAGACTGCCCACACCACCAAATCTCTCAATTTGTGAGTGGACATCAAAGCTCTTAATAAAAGGAGATTGGCACTGATCACGAAAAACGTCAGGCCGTAAACGCCAAACAGCGAAGCAAACTGTAAGCTATAGATTGAATCGGTCAGTACAATCCCTACAGGATTAAAACTGAATCCGGAAAGAAAATAGAGCCGCGCCCATTCCAGAAGAACCCAGAAGCCGGATAAACCCAAAATACTCCACACAGAGGCAATTCTTTCTCGCGTCACATAGACAGCGAGCCAACCAAATTGCGCAGCCATTGAGAAGACGAGGAAGAAATACAAACCGAAAATGTAATTAAATGGGTGGGTCAAAAACCAGGACAGTTGAACGCACTGCACTGCAGAAAACCAGGCAAAAGCCAACCAAAATCGGTTTTTACCGCGCGGAATGTCTAAAAGCGTATAAAAGAAAAGGGCGAACCCAAAGAGATATACAAGGAGAGCCAGCCCAGGAACCCAGGCTGGCTGTCCAAATGCCACAATTAAGAATGATAGCAATAGATAGATCGCTTTCATTGCTGAATTGGAGGATTATCCATCTACCTTTGCAGGAGACTGTGGTTCAGAAGCAGATTTTCTCTTTTTCTTAGATTTAGATTCTACTGGGACCTCAGCGGGTGCTGCAGCTTTCTCTTTCTTCTCTTTTTTAGGAGAAGAAACTTTCTCTTCAGACGATGCCTCAGCAGATACCTTAGCTGGAGCTGGAGCTGGAGCAGGTGCCGGAGCAGGTGGAGGTGTTGGTACACGTGGAGGAACCGAAGAAGATGAAGAAGATGAGTTGGAAGCGCTAGCCGATACAGAAGCTGCCTCTGGCTCTTGCTCATCTGTTGCATCTGTTGCATCTGTAGAGCTGGATGAGCTTGCACTATCTTGTTCTGTCTTGTTCATCTTATGTTTTATGATGCCAACGACAGTAGCCACTGCACCTACTACGCCGACGCCACCAATTCCTGCGCCAAGCACAATAAGGGTATGAGCTCCTGCAAGAGCTGCTCCCTTGAGCACGAGGCCGCCTAAAAATGCACCTGCTGTAGTAATAGCGCCGCCAATCAGGTTGCCTACGCCGAACCCGGCCGGATTCACTAAGAATACAATACCGATAACTGTTAAAGCCAACGCAGCAACGCCTGCTAGAACCAAACCGCCAATAGCGATGCCCTTAAACACCTTTGCTGTGATATCAGCCGCAGTTCTATGTCCCAGCTTTGCGGTTTTTTTTGGTTCAGGCAATGCATCACCACCCTGGGCGATTCTAGTCTGTGGTATCGGGGTTGAAGGACTTGACATATGTAAAACTCCTACTCTTATGGTTTAAGTTTAAAAATTCAATTTAGCCCTAGATCTTAGCAAATCGCTATTTTTTTTCAAGCCATTTACGTTTTTTGTCTATTTCTGCTCACAAGCATTTTGAACGTAGCAAATTTGACTGAATTAACACAATAGCGCAAAATGGTTTGCGCTCATAATATAATTTTAGTTCGGTACATATGGTTCCATTTACAAAACATCATCTCTTTACAGCTCTTGAAGAATACGAAAATCAAACTCTTCCCTTAGATCTGTTTCTAAACCGCTATTTTAGATTCCATAAGGCTATCGGATCCAAAGACCGAGCCTTTATCTCTAACGAAGCATTTGCCCTAATTCGATGGAAAGGGCTTCTGAAAGTTGTTGCAAAGGCTTCCGGATGGGAGCATCTGCACGAAACCTACCAATCTGCACAGTTCGACGAACTCAAAAAAGATTCTAAATTTCCTCCTTTTGTGCGTCTTTCCTGTCCAGAATGGTTGTATGGCAAACTTGCGAAGCAATACGGTGAAGAAAAAACCGAAGAAATCCTGCTTGCAAGCAATACTCAAGCCCCATCCGCCATCAGAGCGAATCTTCTCAAAACGACGAGGGAGAATCTTTTCGAAAGACTTGTAAAAAAGCATCCTGTGACACTTTCTCAATATGCTCCTACCGCGATTGTTTTCTCAAAAAGAACCAACTATTTTAACCTGGAAGAGTATGTGGAAGGTCTTTTCGAAGTGCAGGACGAAGGAAGCCAGCTGCTCGCCGATTTGGTCCAAGCGGCGCCGCAAAACCATGTATTGGATTTCTGTGCAGGATCAGGCGGTAAAGCTCTTGCGATTGCACCGAAACTTAAAGGTACAGGACAAATTTATTTACACGATGTCCGGGAAAAAGCACTTTTAGAAGCAAAAAAGAGGCTTCGGCGCGCAGGCGTTCAAAATGTTCAGTGGACCTCTTCAAAAAAATCTCTCAAAGGAAAAATGGACTGGATCCTCGTAGACGCTCCATGCTCAGGAACCGGAACCTTTCGGAGGAATCCCGATATGAAATGGAGATTGACTCCTGAAGAGGTCGATCGTTTGACTGCTTTACAGCGAGAAATTTTCGAAGAGGCGTTAAGCTTCCTAAAACCCTCAGGTAAAATTGTCTATGCAACCTGCAGCCTATTAACACAGGAAAATGAAGAGCAAGTCGATTACTTTATCCAGAAATTTTTCTTGAAAGCTGTGCGTCCACCGCTTAAACTGCTACCCACAATTCAGGGTCCGGATGGTTTTTTTGGAGCCGTGTTGGAAAAGTCGACAAAATAGATAAAAGGCGAGATAATACGAAACTATGAAAATAATAAACTTCCTCCTTGCTGCATGTTCTGTTTGCCTTTCATTAGAAAGCGCAGCAAATGATCCGTTCTTCTTCGGAAAAGACGACAAAGCGCATATCGCAGTCAATAACCGCGTGCTAGCCTATGTGAACCACAAGGCAATCACAGTTCTTGACGTCATGAAGAAAATGGACATGCTCTTTTTAAAGCAGTTCCCTGAATACACGACATCTCCGCAAGCGCGTATGCAGTACTATCAAGTGAATTGGAAGCACTTCCTGCAAGAACTGATCGACAAAGAGCTCATTTTAGCAGACGCGGAAGAAAATAAAATGGTCGTCTCCACGGGAGATGTCCGCCAAGAGATGGAAACGCTATTTGGACCAAATATCATTGAAAACCTGGACAAGATTGGCCTGCAATTCGACGAAGCTTTTAAAATCGTCCAAGGCGATATCACCATCCGACGCATGATGATGGCGCGCGTCAACAGCAAGGCGATGCGTGGCATCACTCCTCAAGTGATCCGTGAAGCCTACGATGAATTTTCTAAAAATAACGTCAAAAAAGAAGAGTGGCACTATCAAGTGGTCACTGTAAAAAATCCCGATCCCACTTCAGGCGCTGAAACAGCACAGATCGTCTACACATTACTAACAGATGAAAAGACGCCGATCGATCAGGTAGCTGCAACTGCCAAGGAAAAAGCACCGCACCTCAAAAGCTCTATCACTCTATCTGAAGACATTTTCCAAACAGAAGATGAGTTGAACGAAACAATTAAAAGTTCGATCGCTACTCTTGAGCCCGGCACCTTTAGCCGTCCAATCCCTCAAAAGAGCAGAACGGACAAATCGACCAATTTCCGGATTGTCTTTCTAAAAGAAAAGGTCGCAGGCGGCGCTGTTCCTTATAGTGAAATCGAAGTACAGATCAAAAACCAACTCTACGAAAAAGCGATCGAACAAGAGTCTATTGCCTATTTAAAAAAACTACGTACTCACTATGCAATCAACGAAAACTACATCCAGGAAATGATTCCGGATACGTTCCAGCCCTTTAGCTTAAAGTAGGGGTAACGATGGCTCTCTACAAACCTTCTGAACTCACGGCTTTTCTCGAATCGCTTGGCATCGCGCCAAAAAAAGGGCTGTCGCAAAACTTTCTGATCGACGGCAACATCATTCGCAATATCATCGCTGCAGCTAACCTTGAAGCAGGCGATTCCGTTTTAGAAGTTGGCCCAGGTCCAGGCGCCCTAACAGAAGCTCTTTTAAAAGCTCATGCTCACGTTGTTGCAGTGGAGATGGACAAAACCCTTGCTGAAGCGCTAAACAGGCTCCCTCATGAGCCTGGACAGCTGAAAGTCATCCAGCAAGACATTTTAAAGACTCCTTGGAGTTCCATCAGCCCGCAGTTGACCAATCCGGTCAAATTGATCGCTAACCTTCCCTACCACATTACAACCCCTGTTCTTGAAAAATTCGTTCCCATGAGGAAAGAGATAGAATCAATCGTCGTCATGGTGCAGGATGAGGTAGGAAAAAGAATGGCAGCGGAAGCCGGCACTAAGGATTTCGGATCTCTTTCTATCTTCCTTTCCTTCTATGCCAAGGTCGAATACCAGTTTAAAGTAGGCCGTCGCTGCTTTTTCCCGGCACCTAAAGTGGATTCTGCTGTTGTCAAATTGACTCTACGGCCTACTCCGGAAGGGATCGATGCTAATCAATTCTTTACCCTTACCCGAACAGCATTTCAACAACGAAGAAAATCACTTAGGGCCTCTTTAAAAGAGCTCTATTCACCCACACAGATCGAAGAAGCGCTTGCTCAGCTTGATTTGCAACCTCTAACCAGGCCGGAAGAACTTTCTTTAGAACTTTGGTGCGAACTCTGCCGCAAGTTAACGGATAAAACGGTATAGAACGTAAAAGCCGGCTAATGCAGCTAGAAGGATACCAAGAGAAAAGACCAGCGAATTTTTCCCAAAACTATCTCTGATATATGAAATGATTCCTTCATCGTAATCTTCATCGGCTAAAAGAGCCACCTGAGCATAAAGAGCGCCATTTTCTGTTTTTAACAAAAGATTACCGACCGCATCGCCCCTTTTGACCGGAGGATGAATCTCCTTCCAATCGATGAATGCCTTTAACTTAGGTTCTTCAGCAGGATAGAACGCAATGTTAAAATCTTTTTCCACATACGTTCTGATTTGTGTTTGGCTTTTAGGCGCCATTGCTGCAAACTTTTGCGGACCTGCTTGCACAATCACTTTTTGCATTTTAGGCTGCTTGAATGCCGCTTCAAACATACGAGTGGCTTCTGTAAATAGCAATTTTCGATCTTTGACATTCAATAAGACAGCAATCAATGTGCGGTCGCCATCTTTTGCTGCTGCAACTAGAGTGCTACCTGCTTTAGAATGCCAGCCTGTCTTTACTCCAATTGCTTTAGCATAGTAAGAATCGCCCTTTCGCAATAAACGGTTGGTTTGAATGAGCGGCGTAGCTTCTTGAATATTTGTTTTCGGCTTTACATACTTAACTGTGGAGACTATTTTCTTGAAGAGATCGTTTTTTAATGCCTCACGAGTCATGATCGCCATGTCTAAAGCCGTTGTCACCTGTTCCGGATGGTGTAATCCATGAGGGTTGTTAAAATTGCTGTCCTGGCATCCCAAGCTTTTAAGGTACGCATTTAACTCCGTCATGAAGTTGGGAATCGTTCCTCCAACATACTGAGCCAACATGTTGGAGGCGTCATCACCGCTTGCTACCATCATGCCGTAAAGGAGATCTTCGACTTTTAGTTTCTCTCCTTTTTTAATACCGATGTGAGAACAATCTGTGACCAGCCAATGAGAGGGAAGCTTGTATCCTGAACGAATTTTCGCTTCTTCCGTAACAGAGCCGATGCATTCCTGATCGGCAGCCAGCACAACATCTAACTTATCCCCCACACGCTGAAGAACATAAAGACAAGTTGCCACCTTGGTGATACTCGCCGGATACAATTTTTCACGAGGTTTTTTCTGGTAAAGGATAACACCTGTGTCTGCGTTCATCAGTATGGCAGATTCTGCTGCTACCTGCATGGAAATAGGCGCTGCCTGCATAGATAAACTAAAAAAGAGGGAAAGGCAAAGCGCTAGCAATAGGTGCATAGAGTAGAGAATACTATAAAATCGAGATGGAAACAAGATGGCCTGAAAATTGCATGGAGGTATACAGAATTTCTATTTTAGGAGACGTATGGTTAAGAGACGAAATTCAGGCGAAGGGAAAATGTTTGATCCTAAGATGTTGGAGGAGTTCTACAAGAGGATTACTGCCAATCTGGAACACTATTTACCTGAAGGTCTTGTAGATCTCAATCTGGAAATGCTTCATCACCTTAAGCTTCTGGACTATAACAACAAACATGAAGAACTATTAACTCGATTCTTTCATGTGATTGAGTCTCCGGAAAAAATTACCCTGGTTAATGACGATTTTGTCGTTTGGATCGTTCCCGACCATCAAGCTCAGCCCAAAACAGTAGTGCTCGTTGCCCTTAATCAACATGGCAATCCAAAACTCGAAATGGGTTTCATGACTAAAGATGTGTACAATTCATCAAAATTGATCTTGATTGCTCTGGAGAAGTTTCTCCACGATATCCAAGAGAACGAAGAAAGTTTAAGACCCTATACGCTTGATTAAAGTCAGTACATTATAGCCATTATCTCTTTCATAATGAACATGATCCATCAACTTTGTAATAAGAAAGATCCCATATCCCCCCACTTTTGTGTCCGTAGGGTTTTTAGGATTGAATTTCCCATGGTAATCTAGAGGATTATATTCCTGACCACGGTCTTTAAGAAGGATCTTAATTCCACCTTCCGTTAGATAACTGCATTCAATTTCGATCACAGTATCCGCTGTCTTGTCATCTAAATAAGCGTAACTGATGATGTTAACTAAAGCTTCTTCTGAGGCAAGTTCAATCTTAGAAATATGTTTGGGAGTAAAGCCGGCGCGATGCGCTTCCTCGCGAACAAACGCGAGCATGTCGTAGAGGGACTCTATCTTCGCTTGAAAACCCCTTAAAACGACATTGCTACCAGCCATATACAACGTAATCCACAATTTTTTCTGCCATCTTCTTTTCTAATGGGACTAAAGCTGCTTCTTCAGCAGTGTCCACATCGGTTAGCTGTCCCAATGAAAAAATGTTCACTCCATGGCGAATGATGTAGTAATCGTGGTCGTAATCCATTGAAGCTAAAATCTTTACAGGAACCCTAGCTACTTCTTCACAAAAAGCACTCCTCAGCTCTACCTCAACCAACATATAAGACCTCGTCTCCGTCGGAATGATGTAGTGCTTTAGTCTGCCCTTCCTTGACCGATCATAACGAAATCCAATATTTTCGTCATAGTAGTCATCAATGGTCACGATTAATTGTAATTCACCGGAGGGGGAATAGAGATACTTTCCGGAGGAGGAAAGCTCTTTAATTAAAGCGCTTGTCAACTTGCCATCTTCATCTCCGTCAATGTAAGGAATATTGACGTAGACTGGCGAATCATCCGCAGAAAAATTTTCTTCAATGCGATAGCCGCAGCTCGTCAAAAGCAATAAGAGAAAACAGAAAAGTGCTTTAAATGGGCTCACCAGTCAACACCTCCAGCCTATGCCTGCTGCATTTCGCATAACATGTATCGGGAAACTTCTGGATAGTGCTTCTATAATAGAGTACCGAGGCGCATGGCTGCTCAATGCGTTCATAAAACTGAGCTGTGTCAAACAACCCTTTTGCATAAAGCTCTTTGATCTGTTGAACATTTTCAGCGACTTCTTCCAACCGTTCTTCTTTTGGGAACTCTGATTGGAATCGCCTGTAATTGATTTCAGCCAATGCCAGAAGGTCGGGATTATTGATCTCCTGCTCAGCCCAATTGAGGTAAAGCTGTCCAATGCATACATAGGCTGTAGGGGTGATCTCTTCCTTAGGGAATCTTCGGATGATCTGTGAGTAGGCGTCAATCGCTTCGCGGCAGTTATAAGCTCTCCACTCTAAGACAGCTTTGCATTCCAAAGCATAAGCCGCATAGGGATGGCAAGGCAGTGCTGCAATCACTTCATCGTAAATTTGCACTGCTAAATCGCCCGCCGGAGCCCATTTAGGCAGCAATTTCGTTCCGAAAAAGCGTTTTTTGGCTCCACAAGAAAATTGATCTGCAATCTCTAATTTGAAACGCAACGCCTCTTCAAAGTAGCGTGGATTGCTTTGGCATTGCAGATAGCTGCTCAAAGCATCATTTGCGATGTCGTATTCGCCCTGATAAAATTCAGCCACACCGAGAAAGAATAAGCTATCGTGGTAGAGCGGCGAGGTCGAAAAATTCAGTACGATCACATTGAAATTGATAGCTGCCTGCTCATAGTCTTCACAATCGTAAGCCTCGACAGCGATTTCGTAATGGCGTTCTGCAGTGTAAATAGGAACGAACTGCTTATTGACTAGCTTGCCCCCCTTCAACACATATGCACCCTCTAGGGAACAGGTCATTAGCAATAGCGATAAGATACAAATCAGCTTTTTCATGCCATTGATGATAGCGGATTGCCTCGATTTTGCATAGGGAAAAGGATCCTTTAACCAATCCCTTACCCTTGCCCTTGCCCTTGCCCTTGCCCGAATTAGTAAGTCTTATTTTTCTTGAAAACGATTCTTTGATTTTCGGGCACGGGCAAGGGCGAGGTTTTAGTTCAAGTAAGGCTGAAGATCCTTATGCAAAGCATCGGAGAGCTTGATGCCCCATTTGCTTTCGATGTCTAGGAAAGCGTGCGTTCCGCCTTCGCCGTGAAACTCGATCTTAACAGGCGTCTGGCCGCGATGTTTTTCAAAGACGGTTTTGATGCCCAAGAGGTGGCTCATCTTAAGGTTGGAGAGTTGTAGTTTAAACACATGCGGCGCATCTGGTTTTGCTTGAACCTCTTTAGGTTCAGCTTTCTTCGCGGGCTGGGAGGCTTTGACAAAGGCAGCCCTTTGCGCCTGCTGTTTCGCTTTATCAAACGCCATATCGCTTTCTGACATCATCTGCTCATCCGCCTTTGTTAGGTCGTCAAACCAACGACAGCTCACTTTTGGAGAATCCTCTCTTTTATCTACCTGAAGCACTGCATAGATCAACTGATTTTCTTTCAAGAGATGGCTCTTTTCATCAAAAAGTTCCGACCAGATGGGCAATTCCATGCTTTCGTAGCCGTCGCTAATCATGAGGATTGCAAATTTCTTCTGCGTTTTATTCGATACTTTCACTTGCACTGATTCGATCAGAAATGCTGTGCGAAATACAGCATCGTGCGGAAGTTCCATGGCAGTTGAAAGTTGGACGCAGGAAAGCCTGTCTAAAATATGCTTATAAGCATCCATTGGATGGCCTGTCAGGAAAAATCCGAGCAGCTCTTTTTCCTTGAATAGTAGGAGTTCTTTGGGGCGCGGATTTTTCACAGGCAGTGGATTGCGGAATTCCTCTTCCCCTGGGCTTTCAATGAGTGAAAAGAGGGAGAGGTAACCTTGCATCGCTTCTTTCTGCTCAGTGGTCACGCGGTCAAACATCGGATCTAGAGATAGCTTTAAGGCATCTCTTGACCAGCCGGTGAAATCAAAGCATCCTGCCTCAATTAGCTGTTCGCACACTTTCTTTCCGACCTTTTTTGCGTCGATGCGCTTCAGAAATCCATAAAGGCTGTCGAAGGGGCCTCCTCGAACTCTTTCCTTAATGATCGTTTCTACAATCCCCTCCCCAATCCCCTTGATACCGGACATGGCGAAGCGGATCCCGTTTGGAGAAGCCAGGAACGTGGTTCCTGCTTCATTGACATCGGGAGGCAAAATCTTGATGCCCATCGCATGCGCTTCCCGAATGAACTTCGCCACTTTTGTCAAATCGTGGCTGTCGCATGTCATCAAGGCCGCCATCCACTCTTTGGGGTAATTGGCTTTCAAATAGGCTGTCACATAGGAAAGGAACCCATAGGCGGCTGCGTGCGATTTGTTAAATCCATACGACGCGAACTTCTCAATCTTGTCGAAAATGGTCATCGACGTCGTTTCATCGATGCCGTTGGCTAGAGCCCCTTCGCGGAATTTATTGCGTTCTTTGGTCATCTGCTCATGGTCTTTTTTACCCATAGCGCGTCTGAGCACATCACCTTCTCCCAAGGTATAGCGAGCAAGCTTTGAGGCGATCTGCATCACCTGCTCCTGATACACCATGATGCCATAAGTCTCGGAGAGGATTTCCTGCATCCAGGGGTGGTCGTTTTCAATCGCTTCCCTGCCATGCTTTCGGTTGATAAAGGAGGGAATCATATCCATTGGGCCTGGACGATAGAGGGCGCCGACAGCGATGATCTCTTCAAACTTATCCAGATGCAGATTTCTTGCAAGATCCTGCATCCCCGCAGATTCTAACTGGAACACTCCTAACGTTTTTCCCTGATTGAGCAGTTCGAACGTGGCCAGGTCATCCAATGGAAGGTTGACCCAATCGATCATCTTCCCGGAACTATTTCGAATGTTATCGCAAGTCATCTGGATCGCCGTCAACGTTTTCAAGCCCAGAAAGTCCACTTTTAACATGCCAACTGCTTCGACCGGTTTCATGGAGAATTGCGTGACAGGCATTTCAGAATCTTTAGCTACGCAGACAGGAATGAACTGGATCAGTGGTTGACCGCTGATGATGATGCCCGCTGCGTGGATGCCTGTGCTGCGGATCGACCCTTCCAGAATCTTTCCGATCTCCATGATCTTGCGCGCTTCGTCATCCTCTTCAGAAAGCGCCTTTAAATCGGGATCCTTCTCCAGGGCTTTTTCCAGAGTGATGTTCAGATCGTCAGGGACGAGTTTAGCGATCTGGTTCACTTTGGACAGTGGAACATCCAGCGCTCGACCTACGTCTTTGATCGTCATCTTGGCTTTCATGGTGCCGAAAGTGATGATCTGGGCGACGTTGTCTTTGCCATACTTGTCGAGAACATACTGGATCACTTCCCCTCTTCTATCCATGCAGATATCGACGTCGATATCGGGATAGGAAATACGCTCAGGGTTGATAAAGCGTTCAAAAAAGAGGTGGAAACGCAACGGCTCGATGTCCGTGACACCAATCAAATAGAGAACGATTGAACCAGCTCCAGACCCCCTTCCAGGGCCCATTGGAATGCCGTTGGTTTTAGCCCAATGGATAAAGTCCCATACGATTAGAAGATAATCGCTCATCCCCTTTGGAACGATGACGCTCATTTCGTAGTTCAATCGGTCTTCTACGACCTTCATGGGGTCTTGATCAGGATAGATCTCGCGGACCTTGTCTAATCTTTCCTGTGTATAGCGCTTGGGAATTCCTTCTCGGCAGAGCGTCCACAAATATTCTTCCGCAGCTTTCGCCTGCTCTTCGTTGCTGTAATCTTTTTTCTGAAGGGTAGGAGGAATGTAAACAGGATAATGCTTCGTTTTAAAGTCCATCTCGAGTGTACACTTTTCAGCGATCTCCAAGGTCGTTGCCAAAGCTTGAGGAACATCGGTAAAGAGCTTTTCCATCTCTTCACCGCTTTTAAAGTAATACTCGTGCGATGGATAAGATCGTCTTTTGGGGTTCGGCACTTTGCACTTCAAATTGCCGTAAGCGTCCTTTTCCCAGATCTCGCAAGGCTCACCTGACTGAATGTTCAGCAACACTTCATGCGCTTTCCAGTCATCCCGTTCAATATAGTGGCTGTCGTTTGTGGCAACAAGCTTGATGTTCAATTCTTTTGAGGCTGCAATCAAAGCCTGATTGACCTTTTCCTGTCTTTCAATAAAGTCGCGGTATTGCAGCTGAAGCCAGCTCTCCAAATGCATGCCGTCCTTGCGCATTTCGGCATCCGTCATCGGATGGCGCATCAATTCTAAATAAAAATCTTCGCCAAAGAGGGTGCGATGCCATTCGATCTCTTCATGCAAAGCCTTGATATCGCCTGTAAGGGCTTTTTCAGAGATCATGCTTTGCAGGCAGCCGGACAAACAGATTAACCCTTTCGAATGGCGGGTTAGAAGTTCCTTATCGATGCGCGGATGGTAATAAAAACCGTCGAGAAACCCCTTAGAAGAAAGAATGCACAGATTGTTGTACCCTTCCTTATCCTTAGCCAGCAGGGTCAGATGGTAGGCCGCTTTGGCTCCATGCTCCTTTTTCTTTTCAGTGCGCAAGCCTGGCGCCACATACACTTCGCATCCAATAATCGGCTTGACGCCCTGGCTTTTGCACGCTTTGTAAAAATCGACAGCACCATATAAGTTTCCATGATCTGTAATCGCACATGCTGGAAACCCAAACTCTTTGCTTTTCTCAGCCAAACTTTCCACAGTCGAAAGCGCGTCCAATATGGAAGACTGGGAGTGGACATGGAGTGGAACAAAGGATGGTTTCATGTTCTTTTTACACTTTTTGCGGACTTTGGAATCAGGATATACTTCAGCGGAAATTCAGGCAAGCGCGCTTTTATTTACATTGAAAACTTATCTATTTATTATTAATTTATAAATCCGAGTTTTCAATTAACTATCAAACTTGCAAAGGATTTAGCTTTGTGATAAAAGACAAAGCCTATGATAAAAATTACCGTAAACCCGGAAAAAGATCCGAAGAACTTTGCTTTCAGCAAAGAGAGCATCGTGATCGGAGATGGGTCGCCAGAGTCTGTCGACATCTGCTTTCCATCAGAAGGTTTACACCAAACACACGTACGCGTATTTGTAAAAGATGGTCAATTTTTCATCATCAACCAAGCAAACGATCCATTCGTCACGTTAAACGGACAACCCTTTGGCAAGAAGCAGCTGCAAGTCAACGACCTTCTAGAAATTCACAACCACATATTGCGTTTCGATGAGCTGTCAAATGCTCTTGAAACTGCTATTGAAGAGGAAGCGCACTATCCAGATATCGAAGCGCTTGCAGCAGATGACAACCCAGGGAGCTGGTTCCCGCAAAACTTAGATGAGCTAGGTATAGCAGCTGCTAAAAAAACAACTCCAGCTGCCGCCCATGCAGTAGACCCTCACGTTGAAGAAGCGTATCAACTCAATGTTGAAGAGCCGGTCAAACGCCCAGTAAAAAAGGAAGCCGTCAAACCTGCACAACCACCTCGCAAGCGCTGGAAAATGCGTCTATTCAAGATCGCACTTCTCACAACCCTTTTAGCCTTTGTCGCCTCTTTGCTCATGATTGGGGAAATCTATTTGCGCTCAAAAAACAAGAGCGACAAGGAAGAGATGTCCGCAGCCGAAAGCCTCGCTGACTATAGCATGGCGCTCATCTACGCTCGCGTTTACCAACCTTCTCTGCAGAAGCAAAACTGGGTCGATCCTCTCTTTATCAAGAACAACCTGATCGACCTGCTCTCTGCGAAGGCTTCTCCTTGCGGAGAGATCGACCCGCAAGGCAATTTCTGTGAAACCCCCTACTTTTTAAGGTTTTACACAAACGTCGATTTTTCCCGCTTCATCCTGATTGCACAGCCGATCGCAAATCTATCCCAATGGTTATTTCCTAAAGACTCATTGCTGATCGATTCCAACCAAATGCTTTTGAGAAGAACGGAAGATCTGCGGCACCTCAATCGATTGCTTGCCCTCCCAAATCCCCTTGACGGGGATAAAGCTGAGGAGATCTCCAAGACGATCCAAAGCTATCCGACATTGAAACTATCCGATCTTGCTGAAGCACTAGATAAGGGCGATTTTACGCCTCCTGCCGGATTAAAATACTTAAGCCCGGGTGCTGAAAACCTCGTCTACAACGCTCCACGCTACTACAATTTGACGAATTCCTTTTTGAATAAGACAAGAGAGATCATCTCCCAGCCTTATGGAACTCACGTCGCCTCATTGCTGCAAAATGATCTCGATGCTCTTTCAAAGCTGCCTCAGTTAGTTTTCTACACAGACACTTCGATGCAAGATGCGATTAAGAACCGAAAAATGCTGCGCAAGTTATCTTTACAAGAGCCTTTTTTCACTGCTTACTTGAAGAAAAAAG
The DNA here is from genome assembly GCA_047972195.1 of Parachlamydiaceae bacterium. Taxonomy (GTDB): domain Bacteria; phylum Chlamydiota; class Chlamydiia; order Chlamydiales; family Parachlamydiaceae; genus CAZSDA01. The sequence goes on along the minus strand of JBKEAL010000073.1, from coordinate 10,761 downwards.
ACCAAAAATCCTTTCAAACGGTCAGTTTGGTCCTAGACAGCAAGCTGGAAGACAGCGAGCACGATGATGAACTAGCTGAACAACCATTTTTCAAACCAAAATCCTCTCCCATAATCCTGGAAAAAAGCGATCCGACGACGCAGTTCATTCACTCAAAAGGCGAAGAGGCCAAACATGTTCTGACTCCCATCTTAAGAGGCTTAAACACAATCTTAGCTGATGCTGAGGAGCGGGATAGCGTTTACATTTCACCGCTGTTTTATCAACTAATCGACAACTACAACGAACAGAAGAACAAGATTGCAGAAGCAATCCAAAAAAAGATTAAGAATAGTGCATCCGTCGAAAAACTACTGAGGGAAGCCGGCTTATGGGACCTCTATCAGCAATATTTGAACGAAAACGTTAAACCCATCAAAAAATCGTCCAGCGCCGAACAGTGGAAAGCTTTACAGAGAGTCGACGGCTTCCATTTGTGGAAAAATGGTCAGGCACAGTAAAATATCTCACTATTATGAGTTACACATCTCCACCAGGCGTATTTGATATCCTCCCAGAGGACCCTAAAGATCCATGGAAAAGCTCTTCTTATTGGATCTATCTTGAAAATGCGATCAAAAGGATTGCGGAACTTTATGGATTTTCTGAAATAAGAACTCCCATCTTTGAAAAGACTGAACTTTTGTCGCGAGGCGTCGGAGAAACATCCGATATCGTAAATAAAGAGATGTACACCTTCGAAGACAAGGGGGGAAGAAGCTTAACCTTGCGTCCTGAAGGTACAGCTCCCGTCATCCGCGCACTAATCGAAAACAAACTGCTCAATCAATCTCCTTTACAGCGACTTTATTACATCGCCCCGATGTTCCGTTATGAGCGATCCCAGGCAGGACGTTATAGGCAGCACCACCAGTTCGGAGTGGAAGCGATCGGCAGTGAAAGCCCGGAAGTCGATGCTGAAGTGATCGATCTCCTTTACTCCCTCTACACCGACTTGGGACTGAAGAATTTAACTCTTTATCTAAACTCTCTTGGATCCCCTAATTGCAGGATTGCCTACCGCACTGCTTTGAAGGAATATCTGGAAAAGCATTTATTAAACCTTTCAGCAGATAGTCAGGAAAGATTTTCCAAGAATCCGTTGCGCATTCTCGACTCGAAAGATCCAACAGACCGCGAACTGGTCGCTTCGGCGCCAAATATTGCCAATTTCTTAAGCGAAGAGAGCTTAAAACACTTTGAAAAGGTGCAACAGTCGTTGAAATTGCTTGGAATCCCCTTCCAGATCAATCCACTTCTCGTTCGCGGCTTAGACTATTACAATAAAACTGTTTTCGAGATCACATCAGGCGATTTAGGCGCTCAAAACAGCATTGGCGGCGGCGGCCGTTACGACGGATTGATCAAGCTGCTGGGCGGCCCTGATCTTCCGGCAATGGGCTTTGGCACTGGCATCGAACGCATTTTGCAAACTTTACTTGCGCAGCATCCCGATCTTTCTGCAAAGAAGAAACTTTCTCTCTTCCTGATCCCCATGGGAGAAAAAGAGACAGAAAGAGCATTACTCTTGCAAAAAGAGCTACGCGAAGCAGGCATTTCAGTACAGACCGATTACTCCGGAAAAAAATTAAACCGCGCACTCTCTTATGCTAACCAAATTGGAGCGCAATTTACCGGAATCTTAGGCGATCAGGAGCTCAAAGAACAGGTGCTTTCTCTCAAAGAGATGGCTACCGGCAACTCTGTAAAAGTTCCTTTTACAGAACTTAAAAACACCTTGAAAAAGACATTGTCATGACACATTACCGAACACACAATCTTGGAACTCTTAGAGCTCAAGATGTAGGCGTTAAAACCACTTTATCGGGGTGGGTCCATAAAAGACGCGACCATGGTGGATTGATTTTTATCGACCTTAGAGACCGCTACGGATGCACACAGCTCGTCTTTGATCCCGCCTGCGGTACAGAGCTTTTTGCAGAAGCGGAAAAACTACGCTCTGAATGGGTTCTACGCGTCGAAGGAATAGTAATCAGCAGAAAACCCGGAATGGAAAATTCGAAATTGGCAACAGGAAGCATTGAAGTTGCAGTTTCTCACCTTGAAGTGCTCTCTAAAGCAAAAACTGCGCCGTTTCCTATCAGCGACGATGAAATTGAGGTGCATGAGGACATTCGCTTAAAATACCGCTACCTGGACATTCGCCGAGGTGCGATCTGCAAAAACCTCGTTTTGCGCCACCAGGCCATGTTGGAAACGAGAAATTATTTAAGCAAGAAGGGTTTTTTAGAAATTAATACTCCCATTTTGGGAAAATCAACCCCTGAAGGCGCTAGAGATTATCTCGTTCCATCGAGAACCTATCCGGGAACGTTTTTTGCTTTACCTCAATCTCCACAACTCTTTAAGCAGTTGCTGATGGTGTCTGGAATGGATCGCTATTTTCAGATCGCTCCTTGCTTCCGCGATGAGGATCTGCGTTCAGATCGTCAACCGGAGTTCTCTCAGATCGACATGGAGATGAGCTTTTCTACAGCACAGGAACTGATGGAAATTGTGGAAGGCCTATTGAAGGCTCTTTTCAAAGAATGCTTGAACATCGGGATCCAATTGCCTATCCAGGTTATGAAACATAGCGAAGCGATGGAAAAGTATGGAACAGACAAGCCTGACCTGCGTTTTGGCATGCCTTTGGCAAACTTGAATTCCATTGCTTCCGCCTCTTCATTCACAGTGTTCCACGAAGAACTTAAGCAAGGCGGAACGGTGAAAGGCCTTTGCATCAAAGGCGGCTCTGACCTTTCCAGAAAGCAAATCGATGATTACACGCGGTTTGTCAGCCAGTTTGGCATTCAGGGATTGGCTTGGATGAAAATGCAAGATGGAGCCTTAAACTCCAACATCGTCAAATTTTTCCCTGAAGATCAGCAGCGCGAATTGATCGACACCCTTTCCATTCAAGAAGGCGACCTGATTTTTATGGTTGCTTCCATAGAAGACAGGGTCAATCAGGCGCTAGACCATTTGCGCAGGAAGATCGCTAAAGACCGCAACTTGATCGACTCTGACGCTCTCGCATTTCTTTGGGTCATCGACTTTCCTCTGTTCGCGTGGAACCACGACGAAGGAAGACTGGAAGCGATGCACCACCCCTTTACCTCTCCCCTTAACGAAGATATCCCTCTGATGAAAAGCGAGCCATTAAAGGTGCGCTCTTCCGGTTACGATATTGTACTGAATGGCTATGAGATCGGCGGCGGCTCCGTTAGAATCCACAACAGCGAACTGCAGAAAGAGCTATTTGGAGCACTTAACCTCTCGGAAAAAGAGATCACAGAAAAGTTCGGCTTTTTTGTAGAAGCGCTGCAGTATGGCACTCCTCCCCACTTAGGTTTAGCACTTGGCCTTGACCGCATCATCATGCTCATGGCCAAAACGGAAAATATCCGCGATGTGATCGCGTTCCCAAAAACGCAAAGAGCCAGCGATTTGATGATGGATTGCCCATCCCCTGTGGCGACAAAGCAATTGCGAGAGCTGGCTTTAAATCCTCAAATCCCCTAGAGTTTTGATACAATTGCCCTTTTATAGGAGAAAACCATGAAATTGAAAACCTTACTACTTTCAAGCCTCCTCTCCTGCCTAACCCTGAATGTTGGTTACGCTGAAGAGACCAAAGCAGCTGAAAGCAAGACTAGTGCTACAGAAGAAGTCGATATCAAGAAGGTCTCGGAAGCTTTTGGCCACTTTATCGGAAAAAACTTGAAAATGTCTGGACTGAATTTCGATGTCGACAGCTTTATTCAGGGTATTCGCAATGGCCAAACAGATAAACCATCGCCTCTCACAGAGCAAGAGTATGAAAAGCAAATGATGCTTCTTCAAGAGAGAGCTTTTAAGAAATTGAGCGATGACAACCTGAAAGCAGCCGAAGACTTCCTCAAAAAGAACGTCAAAGAAAAAGGCGTTAAAGAACTGGAAGGCGGCAAAGTACAAATCCTCATCGAGAAAGAAGGCAAAGGAGATGAAGTCAAAGACGACTCCTCACCTCAAATCCAATACACAGGCACCTACATCGATGGCACAGTGTTCGGAAGCTCGCAAGATGCAGGCGGACCGATCACGATCCCTCTCACTCAAACGATTCCCGGCTTTAGCAAGGGCTTGAAAGGGATGAAAGAAGGCGAAGTGCGTAAAATCTTCGTCCATCCAGATGCTGGATATGGCAAAACCGGCCATCTTCCTCCCAACTCCCTGCTCATTTTCGAAGTGGAGCTGATCAAAGCTGACAACAAAAGCGCTGACGGTTTGACTTCAGAAGCAGACGACATGCTGGATGACGAAAACGACGAAACATTTGACGATGAAGACGACCGCGACACGGACGTAGAAACAAACAAAAAACCAGGCAAACAATAACCCCTTGCGGGAGCAGCCACCCTGCTCCCGCACCTTATTTCCCTTGAAAATTGTTCTATTTCAACCTCAAATCCCGCAAAACACCGGCAACGTCGTCCGCAGCTGCTCTGTCACAGGCACCGATCTGATCCTAGTGCCTCCATTCGGATTTAGCCTAAGCGACCGTTGGCTCAAACGCGCCGGCCTAGACTACTGGGAAGGCGTCCAAGTGCAAACCCTTGAAAACTTCGAAGAGTGGTTAGACACACTCACCGTCCCATTCTACTTCTTTTCAAGCCACGCCAAACAGCTCTATACAGACGTGACCTATACCAGAGACGCTGTCCTCATCTTCGGCTCAGAAACAAGCGGTCTCCCCCGCCACTTCCCTGAAAAGTACCCCTCCCACTTCGTCACCATCCCCATGCTGCCAGACAGCCGCTGCCTAAACCTCGCCACAAGCGTCGGCATCGGTCTCTTCGAAGCCATCCGCCAAGCCGGCCTTAAGGTTTAAATAATAGAAACACAAAGTCACAAAGACACAAAGATAGTTTCTGGAACAATAGACTGTCTTCTTTGAATATTGAAATGGAGGAGGGAACCACCTCCATTTATAAATTAAAGAGCGGATTGGATCATTTCTTTGATGGAATCCTTGTCGCGGACGCCAACCACTTTCTTCACCTCTTTTCCGTCTTTGAATAGGATCAAGGTAGGGATCGAAGTCACGCCAAATTGCGTTGTGGCGTTTTGCGATTTGTCGATGTCCAGCTTTGCAACCGTTGCTTTGCCGTGGAATTCATCGGCAAGCTCGTTCACAATGGGAGCGATCATGCGGCAGGGCCCGCACCAATCGGCGTAGAAATCGACAAGTGTGACACCTTTGGAAATCGACGATTCAAAGTTTGCATCATCCAAATACTTAATGTTTCCTGACATGTTTCCTCCTAGGTATATAATACCATTATCTACTAAAACTAGGCCCAAGTCAAGGGAGGAAAGTCAATAGCGGTTGAAATCAGCACGCCTTTCTGTTATCATGTATCGCTATGACGGATGATCAGCCCTATTTTGTTTTAGCCTATTACCTGTTTGCGCCCATTGACGATCCCAAGGGTGAGGTGGCAAAACACAAAGCCTTTATGGAAAAGATGGATGCCACATGCCGCATCTACATTTCCGAAGAGGGTATCAATGGTCAAGCGTGCTTTGCTAGAGACGATGCCATGCGCTACATCGATTGGATGCACGCGCGCGATCCTTTTAAGAACCTCGAGTTTAAGATCCACACCTGGCATGAGCAAGCGGTTCCGAGAATATGCGTGAAATACAGAAAAAGGCTGGTTGGCCGCGACCGAGAGGTCGACTTCAGCAATCAGGGTGAACATGTCGCAGCAGAGCGTTGGAACCAGATGCTCAAGGAGAAAAAAGACACCCTTCTTCTCGATGTCAGGAATGACTACGAGTGGAAAGTGGGTCGATTCGAGGGAGCCGTTGTGCCACCTTGCAAGACGTTCCGCGACTTTGAAAAATATGCCGAAGATTTGAAAGAAAAAGCTGACCCCAAAAAGCAAGAGATCATGATGTACTGCACCGGCGGCATCCGTTGTGAAGTGTACTCGGCGTTATTGAAAGATATGGGCTTTGAAAAGGTGTACCAGCTGCAGGGCGGAATCATCAAATATGGCCTGGAGAAAGGCAGCGATCAGTGGAAAGGCAAGCTGTTTGTGTTTGACGACCGCTTAACTGTACCGATTAGCGATGAACCCACCGAAGTCATTGGAAAATGCCACCATTGCGGAGTGGCGACAGAAAGCTACTACAATTGCGCCAACATGGACTGCAATGAATTAATTCTGCTTTGCCCTGACTGCGTTGCACCGCATAAGGGATGCTGCCAAAAGGCGTGTGAAGATTCGGGACGTTTACGCCCCTTTACTCAGCAAGGTCCGCACAAGCCTTTTAGAAGGAAGCATCTTTACCCCGCCGCAGGCGAAGAAACTGCAGCATGCGCTCTTGAGTGTCGTCCAAAACAAGAGTCAACCCAGGCTTAATCCCCTCTTCAGAGAGTTCAAAAGCCTTCATCGTGTTACAAATTCTTCCACCTAACCTAACGCCAATGCCTTTAATGCCGGCCAGGTTGCCCCAATCAGCAAACATCGTCAAAGTCATTTCACACGCAGTGATGAGGAAAATCACCTCTTTTCCGGGATTTCTCTCTAACACTTCAAAGACCTTTCGACCGATGTCGTGAACAGTTGGGATGCACACCGTCACAACGCGCTCCTGAGGGGCTGCATGGGAGGCTTTTCCAATAAAACATTGCCTGCAGACCGCATTCTCAGGGTCTTTTATGCACTGATCTGTAAAACGCCCTGAAGGGCATTCAAATGGCTTATGGCAATAGGAAAACCCTAAAATGAGAATGTTGTTTGGATCGACAATCAGCTTCTCAAACTCCTTTTCCGAGGAAATTCCATAAAAGAAAAGATCTCCCTGCCTCGAAAATGAGCGTTTGGAAATAAGCGATTTTAAGTAGTTGAGCGCGTGTTTAAAGGGCTTCTTTAAAACGCTCTTCATGATGGACCAGTTGTCGTCTTTGGCGACCATCCATTTCAAGCTCTTCCACTTTAAACCTTTGGCTGTGTCTTCTGTGATACCCTTCATTTCAGGAATTGACTTCAAAACTTTAAGCGGGCTTTTCTTAGCAGCGGCAGCCACGCCGCCATCCCAGCTATTTTCAGCCTCTTCAAAACTTTTAAAGCGATTCCAAAATGACATAGCAGTTATAATATCCGATTTATGGAAAACTATGCATTAGAATTAGAGGGGGAACAGCTTAAAATAGGCAGTTTTAAGGCTCCCTACGACCGCTCCCTCCCTCTGCTCAAGCAGATGGCAGCCAAAGGTTCTTTTACGTTTAAAGGTAAGCCACTGATCGTCGACCTATTTTCTTCGATTCAGCCTGAATGGAACGTAAGCAAAACAGAGACAGGAAAACTGATTCTAAATGGCAGCATCACACTCCAAGAAAAAATCATCCCGATTCAGGATCTAGATTTTATTGCTCCTTCAGATCCGATCTGGTTTATTGCCGGCAACAGATTAAAACTGATGGCAGAATCGACGCCCTGGAAATTGGCGTGCAACCTTCCAAGAGAGATCTCCCCGAAAGAACTGGAGGAGCTGCTGGAAGACCACCCTATCGCACTGCAGTTTTCAGGCTCCTTCAAAAAAGAACCTCTCCCTTTTCTTCGGCTCACTGACCGCGGCGGCGCTTTCGCCAATCTGTTCATGGACTACGGAGAGAAGCAGTATTTGATGGATGAAATCCATGATCAATCTGTACGAAACCAGTCCGCTGAATCCGCCTGGGAAAAAGATCTGATCGAGACAGGATATCAAAAGAAAACTGTCGACCGTTCCAACTACTACTGCCCTTTAGACAAAGTAGGGAAAAGCTTGGCTTTCTTGCTTGAGCTTGGATGGAAGCTATTCGACTCCCAAGGAAACCGTATTCTGCTGGAATCGAATAGAACACTTAAGGCAGAACTGGTTCGAGAACGCATCAAGATCAATGGCACGCTGAAATTTGCTGATTATGAAGCACCTATAGAGGCTGTTCGCGGGGCATTTAACCGCAGAGATAGCTTTATCCAGTTAAGTGAGGGTGCTGTCGGTTTAGTTCAAGATCCTGAAATTCTTGGAGAGCTATTCGAAGATTCCACAATAGCATCTGAGGGCATACAAATCCCTAAAAGTCGCTTAGCAGCAATCCTTGATCAACCTGTGATCTCATTAAATAAGAATTTGGAATTGTTAAAAGCCCCTCAGAAATCTGCTGCGCCCAGCCCCGATTTCAAAGGGGTTTTACGCCCCTACCAACTTGAAGGGTTAAACTTTCTCAATACGCTGTATAACTTGGAATTGCCTGCTGTGCTAGCAGATGAAATGGGACTTGGAAAAACCGTGCAATACCTCGCCCTTCTCTCTTTACAAGACCCCACGAAAAAGCATCTGATTGTGACGCCCGCTTCGCTTTTATTTAACTGGGAGAGCGAACTGAAAAGATTCCTGCCAAACTTTCCCTGCCAGCGCTTTGAGGACATCCTACCGCAGCATGGAGCCATTTTAGTCTCCTACCATAAACTAAGAGAAAACATAGAAATGTTCCGTCCCGAAGACTTTGAAACGCTGGTTTTGGACGAAGCGCATTTTATCAAAAACCCCGACTCTAAAATTGCTCAAGCGGTCTGCTCATTAAAAGCACGTTTCCGTACCTCCATGACAGGCACGCTCATTGAAAACCATGCAAAAGAACTGTGGTCGCAATTCCGCTTTCTCATGCCGGGTTTCTTAAGCAATCGGCAAGAATTTGAAAGCAATTTGTCATTGGCTGAAGTGGACTCTCGTTACGCAAAAAAGATCAAAAAGCAGATCCGCCCCTTCCTTTTGAGAAGAAGAAAGGAAGAAGTTGCCAAAGACCTGCCCCCATTGACGGAACAGCTATGCTCCATCGAAATGGCCAAGGAGCAGATAGATGCGTATGAAACGTTCTTGAAAGAGGCCAAATCCGGTCTTCTCAAGAAAATTTCCTTAGAGGGTGCTTCCAAGCAGCGGATGGAGATTTTCGAAACGATCCTCCGCTTAAGACAGATTGCATGCCACCCTCTCCTTTTTGGCATCGATGCCCCTTCAGGAAAGATGGAAGCGCTTCTTTCTGACATAGAAACGATTGCCGATGAGGGCAAAAAAGTCCTGGTGTTCAGTCAATTTACTTCCTTGCTAACCTTGATTGCCAAAGAGTTAACCCAAAAAGAGATCCCTTTTTGCCGATTGGATGGATCTACTCACGACCGCGAAGCTTCGGTTCGCGCCTTTCAGGAAGATCCCAAGGTCGCGGTTTTCCTCCTCTCTTTAAAAGCCGGAGGCGTTGGCCTTAACCTGACAGCCGCGGATTACGTCATACTCTATGAACCATGGTGGAATGCAGCCGCAGAAGCGCAAGCGATTGGCCGCGCCCACCGCATCGGGCAGACTAAGCCTGTCATTGCTAAACGGTATATTGCTAAAGATAGCATCGAGCAGAAAATGGAGGCACTTAAAGCCGCCAAGCTTCACCTCTCAGACCAGTTGATCGAAGAGGAACTCGACCTTCTTTCTACAGATGTGCTCATAGAGCTTCTAAAGAGCCTCTAACACACACTTGCGAAAAATCAATTCTTTGTATATCATGATATAATAAAGGAAGGTTTCATTTTTTCATGTTTAAACGAATGCAAACTTTATCGTTAAGAGGGGATGAATCGTGCTTTCTATGGGGAGCAAGACAAACCGGTAAAAGCACTCTTTTAAAAGAATTGTTTCCTCATTCACCCAGATATGACCTCCTCCTTTCCAACGAATATGGAAGACTATTACTCCACCCTTCCACGATGCTAGAAGAGATCTTAGCCGATCCTCCGATTGGTGTGCCCGTAATCATCGATGAAGTTCAAAAAATTCCACAGCTGCTAGATGATGTTCAATGGCTGATGGTCAACAAAAACATTCAATTTATCTTATGCGGTTCTAGCGCAAGAAAGCTTAAGAGGGCAGGAGCCAATCTCCTAGGAGGGAGAGCGTTGCGATTTGAGCTCTATCCGCTAGTTTATCCGGAAATTCCTCATTTCGATCTAATTCGTGCTTTGAACCATGGGTTAATTCCCCGTCACTATCTTTCCAATAGGCCTGAGCTACTTCTTGAATCTTACATCGGAGAGTACCTGAAAGAAGAGATAGCTCAAGAAGCTTTGACACGCAATATTCCAGCATTCAGCAGATTTCTAGAAGCGGCAGCATTCAGCAACGGCGAGACAGTCGCCTATAAAAATATTGCTTCCGAATGCGGCGTCAGCGCCCCCACAGTAAAAGAGTATTTTGATATCCTCGAAGATACATTGATAGGCAATTTTGTCCCTTCATTTCAAAAAAGACCTAAAAGACGCATAATACAAACACCTCGCTTCTATTATTTCGACGTGGGATTGGCCAATTTTTTATTAAAACGTAAACAGATCGTCCCAAAAAGTGAAGCTTTTGGAAAAGCTTTTGAACATTACATTTTTCAAGAACTTCTAGCTCATAGCCATTATTCGGGAATAAAATACCCCATTTCCTATTGGCATACGACCTCCGATCTCGAAGTAGATTTCATTCTTGGCGACCACGAAGTGGCTATTGAAGTAAAGGGTGTAGAGCGTGTGGAAAGCCATCACATGAAAGGGCTCGTCGCCTTTCAGGAAGAATATCCTACAAAAAAATCGATCATTGTATCTTTAGACCCTCGTCCAAGGCAACTTAACCCTCACATAACCGTTCTTC
>JBKEAL010000155.1:0-29406 GCA_047972195.1 Parachlamydiaceae bacterium | reverse complement strand
GGCAGCGAGTTTTACAGCAGCCGTTCGAAGTTTAAGAGGGTGAATCCGAGCGGGGAGTTTTTGGACTTTTTCGTTTCGAATGACTTTACGCAAGATATCCGTTTCTACAGCGGCTTGGGCTTCATTATTCACCAGGATGAGTCCTTTAGAAGAAAGCGTTTCTTCGGGGCGATCGGCACGGAAGTGCGCATGAGGGAACTTGGCTTTGTGGACTGCTGCCAGTTGATCTACGGCACTCCGATCTTCGCGATCCACGTGAGAGCTGACGCAAACTATAGGAAGCACGTAGACGTCACTTATGCTTTAGGGTATGAGTGGGGCAAGTTGTATGGTCTTGAGAGACGCTTGAGGGCTCAGCTTGAATACCACGACGGTTACTCTCCGGATGGACAGTTCTGCAAGCAGGCGACGAACTACTTACAGGCAAGAATCACTTATGGCTTCTGAAGAACTGGACGAGCGTAAAATGATCAATGAGGGGATTCAAAAGAATCCCTTCCCTTTTTTTATCTGGTTGGCGTTGATCGCTGCGGTGGCAGCCCTTCTTTGGGGGAGCGGTAACTGGGTTCTGCAGCGCCGTACGGAGTCCTTGATAGGGTCGCCTTTTCTGCAAGTGACGAACCGAGATTTTTCTATCTTCTTATGGCAGTTTCCGGAGTACATGCGAGCGAATGTGAGCGTAAAGAACGCCTATTTACCGGGCTTTCAGTATCTGGACAAAGTTTCGATCGAAGAGGGGAAGGCTGACGACTATGTGATGGCACCTCCTAAAGTGCTCTTTATTTACTACGCATGGGAGAGGCTGTTGAAAGATGAATTCGTGGCTCGGCCAATCAAAGCCAAAGAGTTGTTGGAGTTTTTGGATTATTCTCCTGAATGGACACCTAAGTGGTGGAAAGCAGCTCCCAAGGAGTTTCAGGATCTGTATGCTTCGCTTCCAAGCAAGGGCGTAGAGACTGTGAACTTGTCTTCTGTTCCGATCGATGTGCAGATGGCGTTTGTGGGCTGGAAAAACTACTTTTTAGAAGGCGCCCAAATCAAGGAAACGAAGCCGACGTTTTCTGAAATGCAGGCATTTTTGGATCGCCATCCTAATTACAAACGCAATTTCTGGAGAAATCTGGTGATGAACGGTCGTCCGGATTACCTTATAGGATTAAGCGTCGGCGATGCATCGAAAGGGACGATTCCGGATTCCCAGTTGACGGCGTTTTTAAAGGTCGCCTTTTTTAATGCGACTCAAGCGAAATAGTCCCTGATGGGACGAATCCTTCCTTGTAGATGGGGCCCTGTTTGCCGATAGGTAGTGTGCCGGTAAAGAACTTCTTGTAAATGGCAATGCCTTCTTCTGCTTTTTGGATGCAGTAGAAGCTGTTGCTGATCCATTCGGAGCCTTTAATGGTTCCGGTTTCAAGGTTGATATTGAAGCGCGAAGTAACTTTGGATTTCCAGTAATCGTTTGTTCCAAAGAGAAGAATGGGGGTGGCGCCGACGGAACCTACTTTTCTGCGTACCTCTTCCAGGGAATATTCAAAGTCTGTACCGATGCCTCCCATCAGGAAGATTGGAAAATCTAAGTGGAACTCCGCTTGCCGTTCGACGAGTTTATCGATGCGGTAGGTCATCTTCGCTTCGATGTAGGGGTTTTGGTGCTGTTCGTTCACGACACTTGAGGATTTATTCGAGAAGTCGACAATGTTGGCGCAGGATAGGATGCAAAGCTCTTTGGCGACGCGATTGCCTACTTCCATCGCTCCGGGGCCGCCTCCGGTGACTAAGGCAAGTGGAGTGTCTTTGTTGAGAAGCGGATGGTTCAGTTCCAGTTTCATCTTCTGGATGCCTTCAAGTAGCTGTTTGAGTTCATCAGCAAAGACGCCTTCTTCAAGGTTAGATCCATAGATGCCAAACATGGTGGACTTGATAAACTTATCTACAGAGTCTAAGGGAACAAACATGCCGCTGTCGCGTTCCGGTTTCTGCACGTACTGCAGGATTTTTCCGGTCTGCTGATCGACCCAATAAACAGGAATCGCAAATTTTTCCAAGTCGTGCAGCAGCGCTCGGTCTTCAGCTGAGAAGAAGTCGCCGTAAGAGTGTGAAGGGATCTGGAAATAGATTCGTTTTAAGCAGCGCTGCACATAAAAGCTCAAAAGCATACGCTTCATGAGAGGGGAGGGGAAATAGCGCGTAAGGAGGATGCCTTGGCTGGTGATGATGCCATCTTCGATCGCTTTTAAATAGGGGTAGGATGGCTGCTGTTCGATATAGCGTTCTACCATGAGCGCTTGCCTCGATCCCTGGAACTGCCCAGGGAACTCCTGAAAACGCGGCGAAGTGGAGATCCAGTCCTCTGGGGTGAGGTGGATCAGCTGGTCTCCTTTGACGACGAAGGTGGAGGCACGGGTGTCTAAGGGTTGGGGTGCTGTGGCAAAAGCATCTGACAACGTTTTGCTATCTTCCAGGAAGGTTTGGAGCTGATCGCGGTCTTGGAAGAAAACGTGCTCTCGGTAGGGTTCCAGCGTGTAAAACTCCAGCGGAACGTCCGTCAGCTCGCGTTTGCTGTCGCCGTAAAATTCATAAATGTCGCCAGAAGCTTCTGTGTCGGGTTGGAGAATTGATGCAGAGGTGTGCTTGTATCCATGCGACACTAAGTCATCGACCACTTTCCCGTACACTGTGCGGATGTGTAGTGGGAGTGTTTTAACGAGCAGCAGCTCATCGGCGTGTACGTTTCTGGGATAAAGAGGGTGCCATTCTTGGTGCAAGCGGACGGCGCTTCGCATCCCGACGTTTGTGACTAGCGCTTTGCCTAGTGTGGGCAAAAACCCTTCGATCGAAGCATCGTACAAAACACGGCCATTTTGTAAAGTGAGGTATGCGACAGTGCGTCCATCGACTTTGTCTAAGATCAGGTCGTCGCTTCCATGCAATCCTCCCAAGGAGAGTAGCGGTTTGCCCTGACGGTCGGAACGGCCAAACATGCGGGCAAGGTAGTCTGGATCGCGTACGCGGCGGCGTTCGTCTGCTGCGAACAGTTTGCCCACATAAGCACCAATTGTGATGTAAGAGAGCATCGCTTTTCCGATTGGGCCGATCGAACTTAAGATGATGTGCACTTCGCACGCTTTGCGCGCTTTGTCCCAAGAGATCGATTCTTTTTTAGCTTCAACGCCGACTTGCGCCAGAGTGCTTTTCAAGTTGAAGTAGATTCGCTCTTCAGGAATCTGGTATCCAATAAAGTTGGGGGCGATGTTCTCGATAAAGACGGTAGCTTTTAGTTCTGTATCGCTGACTTTTTCCAGATTGGTGATCCATCCGTCGTCAGTGACGAGGTCGTAGGGAAAGTGTCTTCCCGCTGTGGGTAGGTGATTCAAATCAAATTTCATAAGTCTGGATCATCGGGATTTTCCCCATTTTTATGCGACCTTTTTTTGTAAGTACGCAAAATGTACGGTTTTCGAATGCGGAACTTCAGTTTTTTGGGGGAACTTTGTGTGTAAATTCAAAGCTTTGCAGGGCTTTCCGAATGGACATGTTCCGCAGCTTGATTGATCCTTATAGGTTTAGGTTTGGTGTAGTTTGATTTAAGTTATTGTATGTGAATGGGATGTCGATTTAGCACTCGAACGGATGCAGTTATACGTTATTGACTAAAGCAATTTGTTTAACACGCTTTGCTCTTTTGTTGATAACATAGTCTGGTTTTGCAATAATCACCCCCTTATGCAACAGAATATTAAGAAGAGAACAATCGGGACGCACAACGGTTCATTCCACGCAGATGAAGTGACTGCTTGCGCCCTATTGCTTGTGTTTGGTTTAGCAGACCGCTCAGGCATAGTCCGCACAAGGGATCCAGCCATACTCGATACGTGTGAGTTTGTATGTGATGTAGGAGGGGAGTACATCCCTGAAAAGAAGAAATTTGACCACCATCAGGCCGAGTATCAGGCCTCTTTAAGCAGTGCTGGCATGGTATTAAAGTACTTATTAGACTCCGGAACAGTCTCTCAGGAGGAATACGCCCATTTGAACAATCTGCTTGTGATGGGAGTAGATGCGCATGATAACGGAGTAGACTTAACTGTAAAGGGTGTAACGACCTATTCCCACATCATCGCAAACTTTGTGCCTATTGAGTATGAAGCTTCTGATAAGGAGCAGGATGCAGCCTTTGATCGCGCACTAGAGTTTGCTATGGAGCATCTGAAGAGGCTGATTGAGCGGCGACGATACATCTTATCGTTCACCTCGATAGTTGAGGCGGCGATGAAGCCTCGAGCCTTAAGCTTGCAATTTGATCAATCGATCCCCTGGATGGATGCGTTCTTTGCATTACATGGAGAAGAGCATCCCGCGCAATTTGTCGTGATGCCGTCAGGAGAGAATTGGAAGCTGAGAGGCATTCCTCCCAATAGCAAAGAGAAAATGAAGGTGCGAAAGGCGCTGCCCGAAGAGTGGGCAGGTCTAAGTGATGATGACCTGGCTAAGGCTTCAGGGATACCTGGAGCAATTTTCTGTCATAAAGGACGCTTTTTCTCATTGTGGAAAACAAAAGAAGATGCTTTAAAGGCATTAGAGTTTACGATCAAGAGAGGTTCATGAGTACCATATTTGGAAAAATCATCAAGGGAGAGCTTCCCGCTGAGGTTGTGTTTGAGAATGAGCATGTTATTGCCATCAAAGACATTCACCCCGTTGCACCGGTGCATCTACTGATCATGCCTAAAAAAGAGATCAAGGGGTTGCAAGATATGGGACAGGATGATCTCTTCCTACTCCAAGAGTGCATCAAAGCCGCTCAAGAGCTAGCTGAAGAGTATGGTATCGAAGAGGGGTATCGTCTTCTGACCAACAATGGATCACCTGCAGGACAAACCGTATTTCACCTGCATTTCCATTTGATTGGCGGCAGACAATTGGGGGCTTTAGCATGATGAAAGAGACGTTAGATCCTACGAAGGCAGGACTTTTAGTGGTCGATGTGCAAGAGAAGCTGTTTCCTTTAGTGGAACACCCTTGCGAGATGCTTGAGCATCTGCAGAAGCTGATTAAAGGCTGCAAAATTTTTGAACTTCCTACGATCATTTCCGAGCAATACCCAAAAGGATTGGGATCGACTATTGGTGCCGTCAAAGAGCTTGCAGGAGAAGAGGCGATTGTCCATGAAAAGACGACCTTTGCTTGCTCCAAAGACACAATTTTAAAAGACGCGATCCATGCAACGAAAAGAAAACAGTGGATCGTGGCAGGCATTGAAGCGCATGTGTGCATCTTGCAGACGGTGAGAAGCCTCATGGAAGAAGGTCTGCAGGTGTTTGTAGCGATCGATGCGATCTCTTCGCGTGCTTCCTATGACTGCTCCGTAGCGATCTCTGAAATGAGGGATCTGGGCGCTCGAATCTCTACAAGTGAAACGCTTTTGTTTGAGATGATGGGGGATTCGAAAAAGCCTCAATTCCGCGCCTTAAGCGCGTTGATCAAGTCGTGATTCCACTATTATTGATTTTTTGTTCCACTTTAGCTGCCTCAGAAGAGGTGGATTGGATCGGCCGCATGCAGGCCGTTTCCGCCTTGAATGATGCCAATTTTTCCATCCAGACTGCCGACGAAGTGATCCAGAGGTTTCCTAACGATCCAAAAAGCGTAGAATGGGCCGTTCGTCTTTATGCTAATGCGGGCGATGAAGTCCGCATGATGCAAACGTACAAGAAGTATACCTCCCTAAACAGCGAACTCGATCGCGATCTTCTTGAGGAGATGTCTTGGGGGGTGATTCGCAAAGGCGCCAAATCGCAAGCTCCATTTACGAGGCTGATTTCGCTGATCGCAGCTGCAATGGCGAACGACTCAAGAGGCGTGGAGATTTTATGCCGCGGGCTGAAAGATACGCACCGCGTGGTGCGGCTTTTGTCGGCAGAGTTTGCGTCTCATTTCCGCGATGCCCCTTTACAGGAAGCGGTAGCTAGGAGGTTGAAGGACGAGATCGATTTTAAAGTACGCCTCTCTTTGATCAAGGCTACGGGGCCGATGCAGATTAAATCAAACGAGCCGTTGTTGCTTGCGCTTCTGTATGACGAGCGTTCCCGTGCAGAGGAGAAAGTGGCGGCGATCTCTTCATTGGTCGCGTTAAAAGAAGAGGTCGACCGCAAGGAAATTGAACCGCTAGTAAAGAGCCCAAGGGCTGGTTTACGGGCTTTGGCGTGCGAGTTAATTCGCTTCAATGGCCGAAAAGAGGATAAAGACTTGCTGTTTGGAATGCTGGATGATACCCATTGCGATGTGTGTGCAGCCAGTTTAGAGGCGATCGGCTTACTACGCATTGATGATCTGGACAAAAACCGCCTCATCGAATTGGCTAGCCACAACAATCCTGAAGTGGCTGTGCGTGCAGCATGGGTACTGACGCTGATCGATCCGCACCTTGGGCAGAAGTATTACGAACCCTATATTTACAGCAATAGCAGTTACGAGCGCTTGCTTGCCTCTGGTTTTCTTGCACTCAATGGAAAGTATGGCTTTCCTCTCACTTTAACTGCGCTGAAAAGAAGCACAGACCCCTTTGTGAGACTGAACATGGCCGAAGTGTTGATTCAGCAGAGGATTGAGCCGAACCGTGGCGTTGTGGCGATCCGCGAAGTCTTAAGAACGACGCCTGAGCGTTGGTCTAAACACTCCTCTGGTGCAGCTTCCTGGATTGGGCCGGACACAGGCGATGAAGAGGTCGATCTGCCTAACATGAAAGAGGCTGTTAACCAGATCGCTCGTTTAGAGATGATTAATTTACTGGCCATTGAGCAAGATCCAAGTGCGCTTTCAGCCATGGAAGGCTTTTTAACAGAGCGCTCATGGGGAATTGCAGGTGCTGCAGCTTCGCTGTTATTGACGGAAGGGCAGTCTGAAGCAGTAGATCTTGTTAAAGGGCTGCTGGCACACGCGAATGGAAAGATCCGCCTTCAAGCCGCGCTCGTTTTAGCGATGTGGGGAAATGAATCCGCCGCGTTAAAAACGCTGGAAGAACTCTATCCATCTGCATCCAGAGAGCAGAAAGAACAGATTTTGGAGGCTTTAGGAAAAATTGGCGATAGCCAAAGCTTGCCGTTTTTGATAGAAAGATTGAATGAGCCGCACCAAGTGTTACGCATGATCGCGTCGGCAGCCATTTTACAAACGTTGTACCACTGATGGATATTGAAAAAATACAAACGCAGTTGAAGAAGTTTGGCCTCTCAGGGTGGCTTCTGTACGATTTCAGAAGAAGCAATCCCTTGGCTTTAAAATTGCTGAAGATTCCCGGAGATGCGTTATTGTCGCGCAGGCTATTTTACTGGATTCCTGCCGCAGGAACACCTGTCAAGCTGGTATCGACGGTGGAAAACCCTTTGCTCCATCTCCCCGGCACTGAACAGAAGTTCATGTCCTGGAAAGAACTGGACGATCGTTTGAAGGCGCTACTCCAAGGGCAAAAAACGGTTGCCATGGAGTACTCGCCCTTAGGACGCGTTCCGGAGATTTCGCGCGTGGATGGAGGCACGATTGATCTGGTGCGTTCGTTTGGTGTTGAAGTCGTCTCCTCAGGTGACTTGATGCAGGAGTTGACTTCTGTGTTGAGTGCTGCGGAATATGAAAGCCATCTAGCTGCTGCAAAAGCGCTGGACGAAATTGCGGCAGCTACGTGGGTATGGATTCAGGAAAACTTGAAGAGAGGCATCACAGAACATGATGTGCAAACTTTTATGCTGACCGAGATGGAAGTTCGCGGCATGCAAACAGACCATCCACCGATCTGCGCTGTGAATGCGCACTCTGCCGACCCTCACTTTTCTCCTGCGAAGGGTGGAGCGTCGCTAAAATCAGGGGATTTTGTGCTGATTGATCTTTGGTGCAAAAAGAAAGCTCCGGGGTCGATCTATGCGGATATCACTCGCATAGGGTGTATAGGAAAGCCGACAGCTAAGCAGCAGGAGATCTTCTCCATTGTGCGTAAAGCACAAAAGGATGCGGTTGCACTACTTCAAACGAAAAGTCCGGTCAAGGGCAGCGAGGTCGATGCAGCCTGTCGGAAGACCATAGATGAGGCGGGGTATGGCCAATATTTCGTCCATCGCACAGGACATAATATCCACGAATCGGACCATGGGCCAGGCGCCCATTTAGATAGTCTGGAAACCTGTGATGATAGAACGCTTTTGCCGGGAACGCTCTTTTCGATTGAGCCAGGCATCTATCTTCCTGGGGAGTTTGGCGTGCGCCTGGAATTCGACGTCTACCTCGACCCCAATGGACAGGTCCTCATATCAGGCGGTCAACAAGATTCAATCACCTCTTTATAATCGTTGTTTTTAATTAATTTAATTCATATAATAATACTATTTATAATAGGTTAAATATGTTTCAAGTTGAAGTTTCATTTGTTGGTAATTGTGTTGATTGTAATCAAAGGTACGAAAGTCATAAATTTCAGTCAGTCCCCTATAGTGCTCTGGTAGTTGAAAAGAACTTGCCTCTCATTCTAAAAACGATTTCTAACAAATGGGTATATGAGTTGTGTGATACGGACGAAATGTGCAAAAAGTGCAACAGAGTGTATGCGGTGCTTACGATGGAAGATGGCGAGGTCCGATTTCTAAAGAATATTCGTCGCATTGCATCGATCATTGAGTTTGATCCTTTTAAGGCCCTGCATGAAGCGACTCATACGATGTCTTTAGATCTCATGAAAAATATTTTAGATAAAGGTGATTTTGCCAATAGCATGTACAACGGATGTACGCCTCTACATGTGGCGGCAGAAAGAAATTTTGTGGAAGGAGTAGAGCTGTTGTTAGAATATGGTGCGAATCCTCAGGCAAAAAGTGACATACTTTTAAGCCCCTACGATATCGCTGAAAAGCACCGTTTTAAAGATTTAATCATTATGTTTGACGAGCATATGATGAGAATCGCTGAAAAAATGCGTGGAAACCCTAACTCTTTTTAGTCAACACACAATAGACTGACAAATCCCAGCAGCACCGCGAATCGAATGGCGTTCTGTTGCTTAAAAGTTGGCATTCTTTGATTTATATCTCTTTAGTCCTTATAATGGATGCAATCTTATGACAAAACAAAGTTTATCTTCTACGCTCTCCGCGGCGTTTCTAGTAGGCGGTACGTGCATTGGCGGAGGAATGTTGGCGCTTCCTGTGGCAACAGGAGTGGGAGGCTTTTGGCCTTCATCTGCATTTATGTTGGTATGCTGGGCGATGATGACCCTGACCGGATTGCTTTATTTAGAGGCAACCCTCTGGTTTCCTGAGGGAAATCACATCATTTCCATGACCTCGCGTATTTTAGGTCCTATCGGAAAAGCGGTTGCATGGCTTCTCTATTTATTCATTTGCTATGCATCTCTTGTAGCTTATGCAGCGGGCGGAGGCGTGCAAATTGTCGAAGGCTTTAAGTATGCACTGGGGTGGAATATCGGGAGCGATCTGGGAGTTATTCTTTTCACACTGCTCTTTGGCTCCGTTATCTATCTAGGCCATAAAGTCGTAGGAAGAGTGAATTCCGTCCTGTTTATCTCTATGTGCGTGGCGTATTTCGCTTTGGTTGGCATGGGGATTGATGAAGTGAAGCCGCACCATTTTGAGCACGCTCACTGGCCTTCTGCATGGCTTGCAGTCCCGATCTTTTTGACCTCATTTAGCTTCCAAACGATGGTTCCGAGCTTGGTTCCTTATCTTAATCGCAACATTAAGGCGTTGAGAATCTCCGTTGTGCTGGGAACCACAATTGCCCTAGGCGTCTACATGATCTGGCAGTGGCTTGTGTTAGGAATCGTTCCGGTAGAAGGTGAGAGCGGACTTGCAGAGTCATTGAGAAGGGGAGAACCTGCGACGCTTTTCATCAGCCAGCATGTGGTGGGCCATTATATTTCCTTTATTGCTGAGTATTTTGCGTTTTTTGCGATCGTTACGAGCTTTTTGGGCATCGCCTTGGGCTTGTTTGACTTCTTGGCAGACGGACTGCGCATCAAAGAGCGGAGCACGGGCAATGTCGCTTTAGCCGGCCTGATTGCAATTCCGGTGATCTTCTTTGCAACGCGCTTTGAAAGAGTGTTTTATCTAGCCTTGGATTACACCGGCGGCTATGGAGATGCGATCTTAAACGGTCTTATTCCAGTCTTATTGGTCTGGATTGGCCACTACACGATTGGATTTGGTAAGAATACAGACAGTCTTTTATACAAAAAGCCCGTCCTGGCCGTCATCTTCTGCTTTTATCTTTTCGTGTTGCTGTTTAAAACAACAGTGGATTTTGGTATCATATCTCTATGACGTTAACCTTTGACCAATTTCCCTTGCACCCAGAGATCTTGAAAGCTCTGGATGAGATGCAATTTAAAGAACCTTCTGAAATCCAACAGCAGACCTTGCCGCTTATCCTCGAAGGCAAAGACCTGATCGCTCTCGCGAAGACAGGCTCAGGCAAAACGGCCGCATGTGCCATCCCGATCTGCAACAAAGTAGACCCCAACCGTGCAGAGATCCAAGCGCTGATTGTAGTGCCGACCCGGGAGTTGGCGATGCAGTATGCGCAAGAGGCGCAAAAGATTGGAAAATTCCGCAAAGTCAAAGCATTTGGTATTTGCGGCGGCGAAGATGCCTCTCTGCAGCTTTCCAAGATCAAATCGGGTGTTCAGGTGTTGATTGCAACACCGGGCCGCTTGATCGATTTTATCTATTCCCGCTCCATCGATTTGACTCATGTTGAAACGTTGATCCTGGATGAAGCAGACGAAATGCTCTCCATGGGGTTTGTCGAAGATTTAGAATTCATCATCCAATGCCTCGTTCATCAGCACCAAACGCTATTATTTTCTGCGACCATGCCGAAGGAGATCATCCAGATCGCTTCGAAATACATGCAGTCGCCGATCGAAGTAAAGCCCAAGGAAAAGGTCGCTTCTCCCTCATTGATCGACCACAACTTTCTCTTCTGCCGGCATGATGAGAGACAAGATAAACTTCTTAAATTGATCCAGGAAATGCAGCCGAAGCAGGCAATCATCTTTTGCCACTCTCGTATCCAAACCGAACAGGTGTGCCACTTTCTAAAAAAGCTACTACCGCAAGTCGATATGCTGCACGCAGGCTTTTCACAAGACATCCGCTCCATCGTGACCAACAAATTCCGCAATGGCAAAGTGCGCTACCTGGTAGCAACAGACGTCGTCGCCCGCGGCCTAGACTTCTCCAACGTCACCCACGTCTTTATCTACGAGCTTTCAAACGATCCCGATGTGTACATCCATCGTTCCGGAAGAACCGGACGTTTTGACAAGGAAGGCGACGTCGTCACTCTCGTCACCTCCAGAGAACTTTCCACCGCCCGCCGAATCGAAACAAAACTGGGCCATCCCCTAAAATGGATCGTGCCACCCCCAGAAAACCTCCCTCCCCCCAAGCGCAGACGACCTTTTAGGCGCTAATCAGGTTGTTTTATCAGTCGAGGATCTTGTTGATTTCTCTCTTGTTCTTCATTATTTTAGGGAAACAAATAGGTATACAAATGGAATTTAATATCGAGGATGTATTCAATCCTGAAGAGTACCTTTACTTTTACCAAGATTTTTTAACACCTGAAAGGTTATCTCAAGAAATCGATTTTTTAGTTAAGTATACTGACTTAAATAAATCCTTGAAAATTCTAGATGTTGCATGTGGTCATGGAAGGCATTCTAACGCTTTAGCTAAAATGGGGCATTGGGTTACTGGAGTTGATATAAACACTGGGTTCTTGAACATTGCTAAAGAGAATGCTATCAATTTGGGATTGAAGATTAACTACCTCCAGAAGGATATGAGAGTCCTAGATTATAAGGAAGAATATGATCGTGTATTTGTGATGTTTACTGCATTAGGGTATTTCAATGATGAAGAGAATGAGAAGTATAGAAAGATAGTGCAATAATGTGTCGGGATTGAATGCTGATAATTTAGCTGAAACTAATAAGGAAACTTTGAGTTGAGTGATGCCAAGCTTTTTGGCAACTTCTTGCTGAGAAAGTTTACTGGCTTTAATTAGACTGCTCACTTCGGAGAGAAGTTTAGCTTTCGCTAGAAGTTCTTCTGGTTGGTCTAATTCGAGGTCTGCAAAAATATTGTCAGTTGAGTCTTCGTACTTTACCAAGTTTAACCTCCTTTATGTGCTCTGGGATGCGCTTCGTCGTAGGCGCTTTTTTTAAGTTTAGTAGAGACTTGGGTGTAGATGGTGGTGGTTGAGAGGGAGGCGTGTCCTAGGATCTCTTGAATGGTCTTTAGGTCCATGCTGTTTTCGAGCCAGTGGGTGGCGATGGTGTGGCGGATGGTGTGTGGGGTGATTTTTGCTGAGAGGCCGGACTGCATTAGGTAGTTATGGAACATTCTGTCGATGGAGCGGGGCGTTAGTTGGTTGCCGAAGCGGTTTAGGAAGAGCGCTGGGCTGGGGTTGCGTTCGGGGTGCTGGATGTAGTTTTGCAGCCAGAGGGCTGCGTTCTGAGTGATTGGGACAATTCTTTCCTTTTTGCCTTTACCTTGCACTTTGATCAGATGGGAGGAAAAGTCGATCTCTGTCAATTCCAGAGAGGCGAGTTCGCTGAGGCGAATGCCGGAGCTGTAAAATAGCTCCATGATGGTGCGGTCGCGGAAGCCTAGTAGTGTTGAGGTATCTGGTTGGTTGAAGAGATGGACGACTTGATCATAGGTGATGGAGGCGGGGACCTTTTTTTCGATTTTTGGGGATTCCAGCTCTTCTGTAGGGTTGCTGGGGATGATCTTTCGGCTGTGCAGGAATTTGAAAAAGGTTCTTAGTGAGGAGAGCTTTCGGGCAATGGTGCGTTTGCTTTTCTTTTGAGCGTGCAGATGGGATAGAAAGCTGCGTATGGTCTTTCGATCTGCTTCATTAGGCTGCATTCCTTCAAGGAACATCTGAAAGTCGGTTAGATCGATCCTGTAATTTCTAATGGTGTGCTCGGAGGCGTTTTTGACGATCTTCAAATGGTCCAGGAATTGATCGCACAGTTCCATCAGATCTCCTATTTGGGGAAGGGAAACACCATCAAGTCTTCAGCAGCATAAGAGTTAGGGAAGATCTTTCTGGCTTCATCCTCAAATACTTTAGAAGATTGATACCTTGCTGAGAAGTGGGTGAGCACTAACTGCTTTGCATTGGCTAAGCTGGCAATTTCTGCCGCTTGCTTTGCTGTAAGATGGAAATGCTCATAGGCCAAGTCTTTGTGTTCGTTTAAGTAGGTGCTTTCGCATAGCAAAAGGCGCGCGTCTTTTGCAAGGGGGATGAGTTGATCGCAAAGCCGTGTGTCGATGATGACGGACAGCACATCACCTGGGCGCACCCAGCTTACTTCATCGAGATTGATGCGTTGGCCGTCAACGTCTATGTAGCCCTGTTCTTGCAGTTTGGCTACGTTTGGCCCGCGGATCCCTTTCTGCTCCAGTTTTTCTCTATCGAATTTGATGGACGATGCCTCTGTAATCCTCCAGCCGACATTATCGACGCCATGTTCAAGAAATTGCGCTTCGATAGTGAACTGATCGGTCTTATCTACTACGCCTGACTCGTAGACGGGATGCTCTATCACTTTGATCGTTTCATGATAGATCGTTCCATAGCGGAGGCGGTCGAAATACTTTTTGCCGCTTGCAGGATAGTAGCAGTGGATCGGATGGTTGACGCGGTCGAGGTTAAGCCGCATTAGCATCGAGCCTAGTCCTAAGCAGTGGTCGCCGTGGAAATGGGAAATGAAGATGCGGTTGACGACAGGCGGCGCGACGTTGGCAAAGATGAATTGCCTTTGGGTGCCTTCGCCTGGGTCGAAGAGAAGCCCTTCTTCATTCCAGCGCACGAGATAGGCGCCATGGTTTCTAAATCTGGTTGGCTGCTGGCTGGAGCAGCCTAGAATAATGAGATCGCGTACGCTCATGCGGATATCTTTTTCGGTTTAGCAAACCAGGGAGTATAGCCAAGGCAGTAGCCCAGGAATGCTCCTGAAAGGTGTGCGGTGTTAGCAATGGAGGTGGTCAATGTCTGTCCGGTAAATAGTTCCAAGCCAAAGGTGAGGGCTTGCACGCCGGCCATAGCGAAGATGAAGATCATGATGAACATGAAAGTGCTTCGTTGCAGGTTATACATCTCCCAAGGGGCAATCTTTTGTCGAACGTAGATGAAGGTGATCATCGCGCACAATACGCCGGAAAAGCCGATGAAGTTCGGTCCGCCCATGAGGTATTGGACCGTGTTGGAAAAGGCCGCGGTTAGGAGAATGAATAGGATGTAGCGGATTCCGCCGAGACGGTTTTCCATCTGCCTGCCCAGAACGTAGAGCCAAAGCATATTGAACATCAAGTGGAAGATATCTCCGTGTAGGAAAATGGGCGTAAATATGCGCCACACTTCGCCTTCGCGGATCTTTTCAAATAGGGGAGCGTTTAAAGTTCCTTTTCCTAGCACTAAATCGTAAGCGCCTTCCCAATAGGGCGTGTTGTTCAATTCTTGAATCAAGACATTAGCTTGCGGTGCCGTAGCCTTCCCTTCAAGCGCATCGATGCCAAATAATGTAATGATTTTGGAAAGGATTTCATACGCCTTTGGATAATCAAACAGAAGTTCCTTCTTGATCGGCGAGGTGAATGCGGGAACATACACTTGAGAAGAATCATCTGTAAATTTGGGAGAGGTCATCGCGCTGATTCCGAGTAGAAGGCAGCAGACCAGGATGATGTACCACGTAATGTTTCCTGAAGGCTCAACCTGTATTTTGGCGGGCCGCGGTGTTTTCTTCGGAAGGACTTTGAGGACGGGCGGTGGCGGCGACTTTAAAAACTGTTCGTATAGTTCATTTCCTAAATCTAATTGGTCTTCGTCTATGATCCAGATGCGGTAAACATAGGTTCCATAATCCTCACTTCCCCAGTCGTTGTTCTTTTCGGGACTGACATTGTTGGAAATGCCCTTTGATGAGAGATAGGCAGATAACTGTTCAGATTGTGTTGGATCGCGCAGTGTGCAAAGTAAACGCATCTATAAGGCCTTTATTTTTTCGATTAAGTTGGAAGTGGAAAGCCCAGGAACAAGAGAAACGATATGGATCTTTCCGCCAAATTTTCTTACAGTCTCTGCTTCGATGCAGTTTTCTCCATACTCTGAGCCATTCACATGGACATGCGGTTTGATGATGGAGAGAAGGCGGATCGGATCGGTCTCCTCAAACCAGGTGACATAGTCCACAAATTCCAGCGAGGCGATCAAGGCTATTCTGTCTTTAAGTGGAACCAACGGACGTTTCGGATTTTTGTACGCCTTAATCGAAGCATCGCTATTTAAAGCCAGGATCAAGCAGTCCGCTTGTTGTGATGCTTGGTAGATCATCTCTAAATGGCCTGCATGCAGTAGGTCAAATGAGCCATTGAGGGTCGCGATGGAAAGGCCTTGGCTTTTCAGCCTGCCAACTTTTTCTTCGAGAGCTTCAGGGGCGATCGTTTTAGAAGCGATAAAATCCGACAATTCGGGCATTCCAGTTCTCCTGCTGAAATCATTGTACAGTAGACGGGGGAAATGAGCAATCTTTGGTAAATATTAAGATTGTATAAAATTTCCCTATCTAGATATGCAAAGTCTGATTTAATAAAGGCAGATACTATGGTTTCACAAATTCCATCTCTTAGAAATATCAATGAATACGAGCATAAAGAAGCAAATGCTGTAAAAGCTTCAAAATATTTTGTACTGCTCGAGCGCATCATGCAGGGATTGGAAGGCACTCCTCTGCAAAATCTCAAAAGAGAATGGAAAGAGCTGAAAGAGGAAGAGTTGGAACCGTTGGCAAAGTTGACCAAGTTCCGCGATTATTACATCTCTACAATCACAAAGCTCCGTGAAAAGGTGGGAGAGTGCCCCGAGGCGCCCTATTTGCTCTATACTGAGAATGTAATGGAACTGCAATCCAAGGAGTTGATCCAGCTCTTGCTGCGAGGACAAGTGATTAGCGGGCTCCCTTTGTTGGACGCACTAAAGATCACAAAAAAGCTGTTTGACACCGCGCCTGAAGAATTGACCACCAACTGGCTGAACAGTGCGGTCAAAAGCAGCGTTGATTGGATGGACTACCGCTTTAGTCCGCTTAAATCAGGCAATCCGCCCCAAAGATTTCCCTTTGTTACTCTATTTAAAGACCAGCTCAAAGTGCTCGGAAATGGCACGCCGACCGTTCAAGAGGGGCCTGCTGCAATAGAACCCGTGTTTTTTGGCTTTTTGAAGGCTCTGAAAGCAAAAGGTCAGAAATATTTATACGTTTCTAACCAAAATGGCTTGAACTCTGAAAATACAAGAAATAGCCTCATCATGGGTGTGCAGGACCATCCTGAGGTTGCAGGTGCCATGATTGCGATCACCTGCGCGAAGGACTCGCCCTTTTATAAGGGCATTGAGGTTGACTCGGATAGTAGAATATTTAAAATACGTCTTCTACAACAATTTTTTTGTGATTCATATAAAGTTTCAGGGTGCTTTATTCCCAAACAGTTGCAACTGAAGGCGAAATGCGCTCAATTGATCGAGCTCTTAGGGGATTTTCTGTTAAGTAAGGTGCCGAAGGACGAGGAGCAGTTGGCGATGATCGACTTTTACTACGCCTTGCTGGCTTCGTTAATCGCTTATGAGGAAAAGTGCGACTTTATCAGTTTCACTTGTAAAGACGGTATAGACAGAGGGATGGAGTCGTTTGCCGAATTTTTGCTTTTGTGGTTGACGGTGATCGGATTTGATCTTAACAGCCAAAAGTCGCTTGAAATATTCACAGAAGTCATTTTTACACGTTCCTATTGGGTAAGAAAACGCTCCATGAACCAGCTCCGCTTTGATCGCTTGATGATGGTTTCGGAGGTATTTCTGGAAAAATCCAAGGACACCGCCAAGCTAAACAGATTTATTGACGGTCTATTAAAAATCATTCCTTTAGAAGAGGTACGCCATGCTGCAACTGTTCATTGACACATCTACCGAGAGAGCCATGCTCGGCTTAGCTCACAATGGGGAATTGATCGAAGAGGTACTGCTTCCGATGGGATTGAAGAACTCCAAGCTGCTTTTTCCTGCCCTGCTCGATCTCTTTGACCGTCAAAAGATTACAGCAAAAGATATCAGTTTGATCTCCTGCGGCGTGGGGCCAGGGTCTTATACGGGGATTCGCGTGGGGGCGGCAACGGCACAGTCAATGGCTTACGCATTAAGGTTGCCTTTGATCGGAGTTTCTAGCTTAGAATCCTTTGCTCCTCAAGAGGATGGAGCTTTTGCCGTGCTACTAGATGCCAAGATTAGCGGCGTCTATTTCCAGAAAGGGGAAAGGAAGGCGGGGAAAGTGCAATTTTTGAGCGAACCTAAAGCTGTGCCGCTTGAAGAATTAGAAGTAGAGCTTAAAGGAATCGATCGCATCGTCACTCCTAACAAGGAAGCGATCCAGGCAGTCTGGAAAGGACGCCAAATCGTTGAAGAAATTGCCCCTTCCGGCAAACTTTTTGCAGAACGCGCTTTTGCTCAATATAGCTTCGGACATTACTCTAAAAAGGCTGAGCTGCAACTTTTATATTTACGAAAAACAGAAGCAGAATCAAACCTTGCCAGATAATTGCGCAATAGGTTAAAATGTCTGCATCCTGGAATACAGGCAAACATTTTTAGGAAGCATTTCATGACATGTTTTAAGGTACGTATTGGCGAGCCTATTGATAAAGCGTTAAGAGCATTGAAAAAGAGATTGGATAAAGAAGGCGTGATGAAAGCTGTAAAAGCGCACCGCTTCTATACAAAGCCATCCGTTGCAAAACGCGCAAAATCAAAAGCGGCTTTAAAGTACAAAAAACAGCGTTAATTTAGAGCCTCAACGCATATTAAACGTTGAGGCTTTTTTATTCTCAAAATTGGTGTTATCTATGGCAGACTACTACGACATTCTTGAAATCACTAAGACAGCAAGCCAAGATGAGATAAAAAAAGCTTATCGTAAAAAAGCTTTGCAGTTCCATCCGGACAGAAATCCAGGAGATTCGACTGCAGAAAAAAAATTCAAAGAAATATCTGAAGCGTACGAAGTCCTAAGCGACGAAAAGAAACGCCGCATCTACGACACACACGGTAAAGATGGCCTGTTTGGAGCCAACATGGGCGGCCACCCAGGAGCGCAAGGATTCTCTTCAATGGAAGAGGCGATGCGCACCTTCATGGGCGCATTCGGCGGCGGCGGTGGTGCCGGCGGCGGAGGCGATTCTATTTTCGAAGCCTTCTTCGGCGGCGGCGATTTCGGCGGCGAAGCGATGGGCGGAAGATCGCAAAGACGCCAAGGCGCAAGCAAGCGCGTCAATATCTCGGTCTCTTTCGAAGAGGCAGCCAAAGGCGTCGACAAAGAACTTTCCATCACCAATTACGTCACTTGCACAGACTGCAAAGGCAAAGGCGCAGCATCTCCACAAGGCATCAAGAAGTGCACACGCTGCAATGGTAGAGGCCAAGTGTTCGAACAGCGCGGCTTTTTCAACATGTCGATGCCCTGCCCGCAGTGCCATGGTCAAGGTCAGATGATCACCGATCCCTGCAACTCCTGCAAAGGAGAAGGCGTCGTCAAAGAAAAGCAAAGAGTTCGCGTCCACATTCCAGCCGGAGTCGATAGCGGCATGCGTCTCAAAATGAGCGGCTACGGCGATGCAGGCCCCGAAGGCGGCCCTTCAGGCGACCTCTACGTCTTCATCACTGTCGAACCGCACGAAATCTTCGAGCGCGAAGGCAATGACGTGATGCTACAACTCCCCATCAGCTTCACGGAAGCTGCCCTCGGCTGCAAAAAGGAAGTGCCCTCCATCTATTCCCACACTTGCCGCATCACCATCCCCGAAGGCACCCAAAACGATAAAATCTTCCGCGTCAAAGGCGAAGGTTTCCCCAATGTCCACGGCCAAGGCCGCGGCGACCTCCTCGTCAAAGTGTTCGTCGAAACCCCCACCCAACTCTCCGAAAAGCAAAAACAACTGCTAACAGAATTCGGCAAACTCGAAGGCCCCGGCAACTCCCCCAAACGCAAAGGCTTCCTCGATAAGATTAAAGGCCTTTTTTCATAAGCCTTTCTTAGCATCAAGTTCCGATTTTTTTATCGCAAAGACGCAAAGTCACAAAGGGTGATTGAAAGCTTGGAGATAAGAAAAGCAAATTCTTCTGAAATCCTCTCCCAAAGGGGAGAGGATTTCATAGCACTTTGAGGACGGTTTTCAACCGTCCTCAAAATAGGATCTCTCTCTCTCTTTCTTTGTGACTTTGCGTCTTTGCGATAAAAAAATCGGAACTTACCGGAAGACTAACCTTATCCTGATAAGCGATGGAGAGATTCAGTTCGATGCCATGGCTCTCCAATGCCTCTGAGATTGTATTAAGGCACGTTTCATGCGTATTGCATTCACTAGATAGATGTGCCAGGTGCACGTGTTTCAGCCCGTCGTGGGCGAGCTCTTGCAGGAGGTGTCCGCAGGCTTCGTTGGAGAGGTGGCCGTTCTTTCCTAACACTCGATTCTTGTAAACCATCGGCCTTGAACAAGCGTGCACCATAGAGACTTGGTGGTTTGCTTCAATGTAGAGGTAATCGCATTCTTTTAAGTTTCTGCGGACTCCGCTTGTCACATACCCTAAGTCGGCACAAATGCCAAACTTATGCTGGTCTGTGCAGATGGTGAAGGCAACGGGATCGAGGGTGTCGTGGGGGATGCTGAAGGGATGGATTTCCAGGCCGAGGTATTCGAAGGTTTCTCCGGTGGAGAAGATTTTGAACTTGGGGTTGATGTCGAGCTGCTCGATGATGCCTTTGGCGGTTTCGTGGTTGGCGAAGACGGGGATGCTGTACTTGGAGATGAGCGGTTTTAGGCCTGCGATATGGTCGCCGTGGTCGTGAGTGATGAAGATGGCGTCGATTTCGGAGATGTCAACTCCGATCTCATTGAGCTTGGTGGCGGTGGCTTTGAGGCTAATGCCTGAGTCGATCAGGATTTTGACTTGATCGGTGCCAAAGTAGAGGCAATTGCCTTTCGAACCGGAAGCTAAGGGGCAAAAACCGATCATAGTTCGAGATCCTCAAAGAAATCGTCCTGCTTCTCTTTGCTTCTTCCTACGAGAATTTTGCGCGGTTTAGCGCCTTCTGCGGGGCTAACGACACCTTTTTGCTCTAGCTGGTCGATCAGGCTGGCCGCACGCGCGTAGCCGATCTTCAGTTTTCTTTGAAGGAAAGTGGTGGAAGCATTGCCAGTAGAGAGGATCACTTCGAGGGCTTGTTCGTAGAGGGCATCTGTGGGTTCGTCGTCCAACATGGCAGGGGAGCTCGAAATCTCCATGTTTTTGAACGATTGGATGATGTAGTTTGGCGGCGCTTGGTTGCCGATGAAACGGATGACTGATTGGATATCTTCGTCGCGGATGTAAGCACCTTGTGCGCGCACGAGAGTGGAGGTGCCAGGCGGAAGGAACAGCATATCGCCGTTTCCTAAGAGCGATTCAGCGCCGATTTCGTCCAAGATGATCTGGCTGTTGATGCGGCTGGCCACTTTAAAGGCAATGCGTGTAGGGAAGTTGGCTTTAATTAGGCCTGTGATCACTTCGCGTGAAGGTCTTTGGGTCGCTAGAATGAGGTGAATGCCTACAGCTCTGGCCATTTGCGCGATGCGCGCTATGGGTGTTTCGATGTCGCTGCTGGCGACCATCATCAGGTCGGCAAGCTCGTCGATGATTGCTACGTAATAGGGAAGCTTTTTAGGCACTTCCATTTCCAGAGAGGCTTCAAGTTCTTCGTTGATAACGCGGGTGTTGAAGGAGTCGATATTTCTCGTGCCGATCGCTTTGAGCAGTTCATAGCGCTTTTCCATCTCGCGGACGAGCCAGTTCAAGGCAGCGCAAGCATCTCTTGGTTCTGTAATGACGGGAGCCAGCATGTGGGGCAAGTTGGAATAGGGTGTCAGCTCGACCTTCTTCGGGTCGACCATGAGCAGCTTGATCTCGTCGGGGGAGGCGTTGTGCAAGATCGACATTACGATGGTGTTGATGCAGACTGATTTTCCGGAACCGGTAGCTCCGGCGATGATGCCATGCGGCCACTTTGCAAGGTCGCTGATGACATAATCTCCGTTGACAGCTTTGCCTAAGAGGATCGGGATCTTAAACTTCTGGGGGCCTTCCTGATAATTTGAGAGCATCTCCTTGAATCCCACTTCCTGAGGCTGCAAGTTAGGTACTTCGATGCCGACGGCGGCTTTGCCGGGAATGGGCGCAATGATGCGGATCGTTTTCGCTTCCATACTTAAGGCGAGGTCGTTTTCTAACGCCTTGATCTTTTGGACTTTGACTCCGATGGCTGGATGCACTTCAAACGAGGTGATGGTCGGTCCGCAGTTGATCTGTCCCACTTTTGCTTCAATGCCAAAGCTGTGGAATGTTTCTTCCAGGATTTCAGACATCTTTTTGAGATGCTGCTTTAGGTTGGTTTGGTCTATCTTTTTGGCATTGGTCAGCAGCTCGACCGGAGGCAATGTGTACTGCCCAGGCACTGGAGTGGGGGCGATTTTGACTTCTCTCTTTGGAGCAGGCTTTGGCTTTGGCGCAGGCGCTTCATGGGTTTCTACAGGCCCTGCTTCTTCATTTCGCGACTTCACATAACGCGTCACTTCACTTTCCACGCGTTTTTCAACGCGCGGCGACTCAACAGGCTCTTGCGGAAGGGCGATCGACCCCGAAGAGGGAAGTTTGATTGCCAGAAGTTTGTCTTTGGCGTTGTTGTATATGTGGAAGGGGGAGAGCTTTGTCAAATACAGTACGCTGGCAAGCCATGTGGAAGCAAAAAGGCAGGCAACGCCGACCCAGTTGATTAGTTTTTCGAGGTTGAACAGCGGCAGCTCTTTATACAGGAAGTAGGCTGGAGTTCCTCCTAAATGGAGCACTGTTTTTCCCTCTTTGGCGAGGGGATAGAAAAAGTCGATCGCTTTCTTTGCGATGAGGGGTTTCTGACTTTCCAAGATTGAGAGCAGGAAGCAGCTGGAAATGACGAATATCGCGATGTTCAGCGTTTTTAAGGTGATGTCGTTGATCGCTTTATTGAAGAACAGTCTCCAACCAAACCAGCCCAAGAATAGTGCGAAAATGTAGCTTGGAATGCCGAACAAAAAGTGAAAGGCAAGACCCGTGCTGTAGCCGATGATGCCGAGTAGGTGGTGTGTGTCCTTGCCGATCGAAAAGCTGATTAAGCTTAGGAGGAGGGCGATGGAAGCTGACAGGTAGAGGACGCCTCTGCCTTCAGGAGTCGTTTTGGGTGAGGATTTTATTTTCTTTTTTGCCATCTTAATTAAATAGAAACAGTGCGTAAATTCCAATGATCGCTGTATACCAGGTAAACAACTGAAATTTAGCTGTTCCTACGATTCGAAGCAATAGCTTTAACGCAAAAACACCGATTCCCCACGCAAAAAGCGCCCCCAAAAGGTAGGCAAAAGGCGAAATATCAGCTGCAGGCGATTCTTTTAGTTTGATGGTTTCCAGTGCGATCCCACCGAGTACAGTGGGAATCGAAAGGATAAAAGAAAAGTAAACGGCTTCTTTGGGATCCCATCCTCTTAGAAAGGCTGCGGAGATTGTGGATCCGCTGCGGGAGATGCCGGGAATGATGGCAAGTGCTTGTGATAACCCTATCCAAAGCGCATCTTTGAAGGGAGTTCCGCTTTCTCTTCTCTTGCTCCATTTTTGCCCGATAAACAAAATGAGTGAAGTGATCAGGAAGCAGTAGCCGATGAGATGCGGATCGGAAAAAAGCGATTTGATCGGTTTTAGCAGCAACATTAGGGGAAAGAGAGGGAGCGTAGCTAAGAGCAACTGATTTCTGCGGACGGGATCGAAGAGGGCGTCCTTGATCTGCTTTCTCAAAACGGTAGCGAGTGCGCCTAACGTGCCTAAGTGGCAGAAGAGATCGAAGAGGATATATTTTTTAAGGTCTTCAAAACCAAGGAGATGCTGTACTAAGATCAGGTGGCCGGAAGAGATAACAGGAAAAAACTCGGTGAGTCCTTGAACAATACCTAGGAAAATAGCTTCGATGAGGGACATTTTCTCCCTAAGTGATAGATGGGCGATCGACGGGGCTCGAACCCGCGACCTCTGGAACCACAATCCAGCGCTCTAACCAACTGAGCTACGATCGCCGTGGCTGACATTTTCTAATAATTGCCAGTTTTGCGTCAAGCGAATCTCTAGATATTGGAAAAATACGGTTTCTGGTAGAGTGCGAAAGTGATGGACAAGCATATCATGGAGTTTTACAGAAAGCATCCCGATGGCCAATCGCAAGGCCATTTCCATCAAGTGATCGAT
Source organism: Parachlamydiaceae bacterium (assembly GCA_047972195.1). GTDB lineage: Bacteria > Chlamydiota > Chlamydiia > Chlamydiales > Parachlamydiaceae > CAZSDA01. The sequence continues at coordinate 5,988 of JBKEAL010000155.1, read as the reverse complement.
CTGAATGATACCGATTCCTATTCTTGGGAAGCTGTAGAAAAGATGGTCCCTCATTTATGCAAGGGATGGTATGAACTATCTCAGCTTTCCAATAACGACCGCATTGAGTTTACGAAAAGCTACTGGCTCTCCAAGTTGATTTTTACGCCGACGCTAGGAAATTCGATCGACAAGTTTTTCGATGCAGTCGATGAGATCGCTGTTTTTCTGGTGCAGAAGAAATTCGACGATCCCTTTGAAGCCCATATGATCTACAGTTTGAAGCATGGGCAAGGATTTTATAAGGGGCTGTGTGGAGCACGTGAAGAGGAGATCGAAAGACTCAAGAGAGAATTCACCGGCTGGATTTTTCCGAAGGATTATTTGGGATTTTTGGAAGTGCATAACGGGTTTTGCAAGACGACAGACTCAGGGATCTTTAGTACGAAAGAGATGCCTGACCGTTATAGCCAATTTCAGTCCTTGGTCACTGAAAAAGATGGAATATTGACTACGTTGGACGAACTTCCGGTGGATCCAGGCTCCTTAGCTCCATTTTATGCCTCGTTCAATATGCCCTTTTTCCAATGCTTCTGGTCAGAATGGTATCCCGAGGAAGAAATGGGCAATGTTTATTACTCCGGCGTTACAAATACAATTTCAATCCTTGCATCAAAAAAGGGAAGCGTTGAAAATATGGCTTTCTCAACTTTTACGGATTGGTTGATGTTTTATTTAGAGACGTTTGAGTAGATGTATCTAGTAGAAGATTTATTAGCACAGCATGGGGATAGGCTCTCGCTGAAAGTGATTGCCGGCGCTCAAGGCTTATCCCGCCAGATAAAAGTGCCTGAGGCTCAACGACCTGGTTTGAGTTTGTCCGGGTATCTGAAGAACCACGCTCACAAGCGTATCCTCATTTTTGGTAAAGTCGAAACCAATTTCATCCGCGATCTGGATCCTAAAGTCAGAACAAAACGTTTGGAGTCATTGATTTCAGAAGACACTCCGGCAGTTGTGATTGCAAGAGGCTACGCTCCGCCAAAAGAACTTAGCCAATTGTGCGAAGAGAAGGGGCTGCCACTCCTGCGCACTCAGCTTAGCACAATGAATATTCTGACCAAGCTAATCGTTTTGCTCCACAACGAATTTGCTCCGACGATCAGCTGCCACGGTACGCTGGTAGAAGTATTCGGCGTCGGCGTCTTGATTCAGGGAGAGTCAGCTGTCGGTAAGAGCGAGGCAGCTTTGGGATTGATTGAAAGGGGTCATCGTTTGATCTCCGATGATATCGTCAAAGTGAAAAAGCGCGACGACAACTATCTGGAAGGCTCTGGTGCAGAGCTGACGAAGCACCATTTGGAAATCCGCGGCATCGGCATCATCAACGTAGCAAACCTTTACGGAGTCGTGTGCGTACGAGAGCACAAGAGCATCGACATCGTCGTTCAGCTCGAACTATGGGACGATCTGCACTTTTACGACCGCGTGGGCGTCGAGGATAAAACCACGACGATTTTGGGCCATGAACTTCCATTTCACGTACTTCCCGTTAAGCCGGGAAGAGACGTCGTTCTTTTGTTAGAAACTATTGCACGTAACCATCGACTCAGAAAAATGGGATACAATTCCGCTAAGGAATTCCAGGCAAAATTGACCGAAACTATCAGCAGGCAGGCGAAAGGAGCGAAGAGGTGAAAAAGTTGAAAGCCAATGTGAAGGTGAGAAACGCCATGGGTTTGCACACTCGGCCTGCCACAGAAATCGTTAAGCTGCTGCAAAAATATAAAAGTCATGTCTCTCTTAAGTATAAAAAAGATACTGTCAATGCAAGAAGTATTCTCGGGATATTGATGCTTGCTGCACATCAAAACGCAAAATTGGAAATCATCGTTGAAGGTGAAGATGCAGAAGCCACTCTCAATGGGCTGGTGGAAGCTTTTTCAGTAAGTTTTGGAGAGTAGCATGCGTGGGTTGTCCCATGATACAATCATCAAAGGCACTAGCATTACAGCGGGACTAGCTGTAGGCACGCTTTATGTGTTAAAGCCGCATCAGAGTGAGATTCCGCAATGTGAACTCACGAAGGAAGAGGCAAAGCAAGAAGCGATCCGCTTCCGTCAAGCGGTCAAAGACGCCTCCTCTGAAATCAAACGCCTGAAGGGACGTTTGAAAAAAGAGGGTGTCGCTGAAGGAGTCGAAATCCTCGAGTCGCATCTGATTCTTCTAAAAGATCCAAAATTGTCAACCGATATTGAAAAAAGGATCGTCGCCTTGCGCATGAATGCGGAGTATGTCTTCCATCTCATGTTGGAGCAGTGCCAAACGCAGTTTAGTTCTCTTCCAGATCCTTATCTGAGGGAAAGGCGCTTTGATATCCAGGATATTGGCCGTCGTATCTTAAGTTATTTGCTAAATGAAGAGCACGCTTGCTTGGATGAACTTCCGGATGATGCCGTCGTCTACACGCATGAGCTGACTCCATCGATCGTCGCTGAAGCATCTCCGGACAAAATCAAGGCGTTTGTGACCACGATCGGCAGCAAAACATGCCACGCCGCGATCGTGGCTAGAGCAAAAGGGATCGCCTTTATCTCCTCAGTGAAGTTTTCTGATCTGGAACAAGCTGCAGGGGAGACAGTCATTGTCGATGGTTCTCTTGGAGAGTTGCATCTTAACCCCTCTCAAGAATCCCTTGATGAGTGCAGAAAAAAGATCAAAAAGCTGAAGAAAGCTAACGCCTCTTTAAATGATTGTGGAACGCTTCTTGCTGAAACATTGGATGGGGAGAAGGTGAGGCTCTATGCTAACGTCGACGTGGATGAAGAGCTGGATATGCTTTCCATTTACGGAGGAGAGGGAGTAGGACTATACCGCTCTGAGTTTGCTTTTCTCCACCATGAAACTCTTCCTACAGAAGATGAGCAGTTCCACGTCTACCGCAGCATCATCAGCAAGCTTTCCGGTTTGCCGATTGTGATCCGAACGTTTGATATTGGCGGCGACAAAGCAGCCCAGTACCCCTATTTTGCACGCGAAGGCCATCCTTACTTAGGCTTTCGCGCAATCCGCTTTCTCCTTAAGGAAAAAGAGCTGTTCAAAGCCCAGATCCGTGCGATCTTGAGGGCTGCTCAAGGCGCGGACGTGAGCATCCTTTTCCCGATGGTTTCCTCGTTAAACGAACTGAGAGAGGCAAAAGAGATCGTCGAGGCAACCAAGAAAGAGCTCCGCCAAAAGAAGATCCCATTCAACCGCAAGGTAAAACTCGGATCGATGATCGAGGTGCCCTCTGCAGCGATCATTGCCGATCTGTTAGCTCCAGAGTGCGACTTTTTCTCTATCGGGACAAACGACTTGGTACAATACTCACTTGCAGTGGATCGTTCAGACCACTCTTTGAGCTGCTACTACACTCCGACCCACCCCGGAATTCTCAGATTGATCAAAATGACTGTCACGGCAGGGGACAATGCAGGCATCCCTGTTAGCGTATGCGGGGAAATAGCAGCTGATCCCAAATTCGTCCCGCTTTTACTTGGACTGGGGGTTAGAGGGTTGTCAGTTGCAGCACGATTCCTTCCTGTGATCAAGCAGGCGATCCGCTCAATCGATATGAAGAAAGCGAGAAAACTTGCTGAAAAAGCGCTGAAGTGCGCGACCTCTCAGGAAATCGAAAAACTGATTGAATAGATTATGAGCAAAACGTTAACCGGACTCTTCACATATCCCATCAAATCGTGCAAAGGTCTCTCCCTAAAAGAAGTCGCTGTTGGAAATAAGGGACCCGAATGGGACCGCCGCTGGATGTTAGTGGATGCCACCGGGCGTTTTATCACTCAGCGTAAATATCCAGAGCTTGCTCTAGTGACAGCTGTCGTATCAGGAAAACATCTCGAAATCTGTTTTCCAGACGGCAGCACTTATCTTTCTTCAGTCAATCCAACGGGTGATGCTCTTGAAGTAGAAGTGTGGAAGGATCGCTGCATGGCACAACTTACAGAGCCGGAAATCCATCGTGCATTCAGCGACTATCTAAAAATCGAGTGCCGCCTCGTGTTCATTCCTGAGGACTCCATTCGACCTGTGAATACTGACTACGCCGTTTCACCTCAAGATCAAGTGAGTTTTGCTGATGGATTCCCTTTCCTGGTGATTTCAGAAGCGTCCCTAGAAGATCTCAATGCACGCCTGGAAGCAAAAGTTCCCATGAACCGCTTTCGACCCAACCTCGTCATTTCTGGCTGTAAGCCCTATGAAGAAGATAGTTGGAAGCGCATCCGCATCGGAGAGCTCGAGTTGGAGATTGTCAAACCTTGCTCACGCTGTGTCGTCACAACGGTCGAGCAATCTACAGGCGTCAAAGGCTTAGAACCGCTTCAAACCCTCGCCCTCTACCGCAAAGGGGAAAAGGGGATCCTATTCGGCCAAAACGCCATCCACTTGTCCCACGGCACTCTAAAGTTGGGCGACAGGGTGGAAGTCGAGATTTAGCGTCGTACTATCGAGTATCGTTCTCTTTTCCCGTAAATTGAAAGCCCATGATTTCTGTGACGAGATCAAAGGACTCTTTTTTGATCCACATTTGAAGCTTGCTACTGCCAGAGTAGGCATAAACTCCCATTTCATCAGCCAGTCCGAATTTTCCTGCTAAGAATCGTAAAAGGCAGTCCTCTTCCACAAATGATCTCTGTTTGATAAATAGCTCAAATTCGTTGGGGTCTTTTTCCATGGGGTTTTCAATTGCAGTCTTATTCCAACCGTTAGTCATTTGAGTTAGCACTTGCTTATAGGCATACTCCATTTCCTGAATAGTAGCCTTGTTATGCGTTTCAGAAGGCCAAAACGTTAAGCCGTGGTAAATTGTGTGAAGGTTTTCATCAAATCCTACAAATTCACGAATGTACCACCCTTTATGATCCCCAAGGATTTCTCGCACTTGTTGATGAAAAATATGCCCGATTCTACTGTCGCCATGCTCTTTTAATGTAACAACAGTGCACAGTTTTCTTATTGACCCTTTGCCAGTAAATAGCTCTCGGTTGCGCAAAAATTGAGCCACTTTGACCAACTGTGCAGGGATCTGGTCCGCTTGATCGCAATCCAAAGTATACTGATTACAGGTATTGCACTTTCCAATATTGTCTAATTTCATGACGTTCCCTCTCGTAAACGTGCTTAGAATACACAAATCTACAGATTTAAATCTTCTAAATTATTACCACAATTTGTTAAACTTTAGCCGTTTATAGAAAAAACAATTTAACAAAAGAGAGTAAAATGATTGATCGCGCAAGTTCCGATAGTTGTTTAGGGTATAGAATTACCCGAGGATTTCTATGTTTTGGTGACTGCTCCCTCGCCTAAAGGCGAAGGCTTCTAGGGATTACTCCCAAGCCATCCAGTCCGATGGCTAATATATTTTCTGAGGCGTTGAAATCTCTTGTAGCTTGATATCCACATTTTGAACAGATATGTCTTCTTTGCGAGAGTGATTTATGTTCTCGTTGGTGACATTTGCTACATTCTTGAGAGGTATAAGCAGTGTTCGCAATTCCTATCTTCCTACCAGCTTCTACCGCTTTGTAGGAGAGGAACTGTCGAAACTGATTCCAACTTGCATCATGAATGCCTTTTGCCAAGTAGTTGTCCTGTACCATCTTTTTAATGTTCAGGTCTTCTATGCAAATGTACTGGTATTCATGAACGATTTTCTTTGATAGCTTATGACAAAAATCCCTTCTGCGATTGGAGATTTTTTCATGAACTTTGGCTAGGCGCTTGCCTTGCTTTCTTCTTTCAGGTGTGCCTTTTGTAAGTTTAGAGAGCTTTCGCTGCTCTTTTGCTAATACCTTTTCACTTCTTTTATAGAAACGAGGATTAGGTATGACTTTCCCATCAGTTAGGGTTGCAAAGTTTTCTAGCCCTACATCGATACCGACTGCTTTATCTATTTCAGGGAGAGGCAATACGTCCACTTCGCAGGAAAACACAACATGCCAAGATCCGGAA
>JBKEAL010000016.1:0-5614 GCA_047972195.1 Parachlamydiaceae bacterium | reverse complement strand
TTATGCCAAATGTTGATCAAGAATTATACGCCTTTTTGACACCAGCCGTGTGGATTACGCTGGCGGTATTTCTCGTTACCCTCTGGGCGCTGATCACTGAAATAAGACCCCCGGAAATTACTTTAGCTGTCAGCGCATTGGCTTTCTGTGTGTTTGGGATTTTGAGCTTCCAGGATGTGTTCGACGGTTTTACAAAGGATATCATTCCGATCATCGCAAGCTTATGTGTCTTGGTTAAAGCACTAGAGTTCCATGGAGTTTTGGAAACATTTTCCAGACATGTGTTGAGCCGATCAAAACATTATGCCTTGCAAGTAGCTTCAGTGGTGATGCCAGCTTCTGTGCTTTCAGCATTTTTAAACAATACGATCATTGTTCTGCTCATGATGCCGATTGTGCGTAAATGGGCGATCCGGCAAGAGACCTATGCCTCAAAGTTTTTATTGCCTCTATCTTATGCTGTGATCCTTGGAGGGTCTTGCAGCTTGATTGGCAGCTCAACCAACCTAATGGTGCAAGCTTTGCTCTATCAAGAAGATGTGAAATCCGCTTTTTCTTTTTTTGAAATTGGCAAAGTTGGCGTGCCTATCATGCTTTGCGGTTGGGTGTATCTTATGCTGTTTTCCCGGTTCATACCTGAACGTGTGGATGCAGAAGCTGAAACGGAAAAGGAAATTAAGGAGATGGTGGGTGCTTTTCTCCTTCACCCAGGGTCGTCATTTGTAGGAAAAAATTGGAGGGAACTTTCTGATACTGTGTTAAAAGGGGTTGGAATTCTTGAGGTGATTAGGAAGGAGAGAACTATTGCCACTCCCAACTCAGAATTTGTTTTCGAAGAAGGGGATGTTCTTTGGCTTGTTTCAAACATCCATAAAATAGCGGATCTTCACAAACTTTCAGAATTTTCTTCTTATACAGATCCTGAGGCAAAATTTGATATGAGTAAGATGCACTTCATAGAAATTGTTCTTCCAATGACCTCTTTGTTAATCGGCAGAACTCTAAATGAGGTGCGTTTTCGGAAAAATTATGGCGCTACAGTCATCTCAATTTATAGAAAAGGGGTTCCAATGACAGGTGCCATCCGCGAGCTTCCTTTGAAGTCAGGAGATGTATTAATTGCTTTGACAGACAACCCGTCTCGAATCGAGGATGGATTGTCAGATGAGTTTTATGTGATTGCCGAGCAAGGAAAAGTGTATACCTTGAATTTATGGCCGGCATTGATCTCTATTTTTGCTTTGATCGGTGTCATCACTGCTTCTTCAATGGGCTACTCCTTGCTCTACTCAAGCTCTATTGCTGTTCTTGGGCTCTTGACATTTCGCATTTTGCCCATATCAGTAGCTTTAAAGTCGGTTTTGTGGACGACATTGATCATGATCGCTCTGTCCTTTGCATTGGGTAAAGCATTGTCAGCAAGCGGTCTATCACAACTCATAGCCCATTCTATTCTTGTGGTCTTAGGCAATAATCCGTATGCGCTGATTGGAGGCGTGCTTTTAGTGACGATTTTGATGACAGAATTTGTTTCCAATAATGCGGCAGCTGTCATTATGTTTCCTATAGGTGTGGGCATGATAACCGAGGCTGGGCTTTATAGTGCTGAAGCGATCAAAGCCATCGGAGCTGCTGTATTGATAGGGAGCTCGTCTGGATATGCTCTTCCAACAGGATACCAAACACATATGATCATCTACGGACCGGGTGGATACCGTTTTACCGACTTTCTTAAGGTCGGAATTCCCCTGGATTTACTCACATTAATTTTAGGTACATGGTTTATATTGGAAATGTTTCCTTTTGCGGGGCTCAGATGATTTATCTTCTTTTAGCATTGGCCTTTGGAGGGCTCGGCCTTTATTTCGGAGCGGAGTGGTTGATCAGAGGCGCAGGCTCTCTGGCCTTGCGCTTGGGCATCTCTCCGGTGATCGTGGGTTTGACAATCATAGGGTATGGTACGAGCACTCCGGAACTCGTTGTGAGCATTGATGCAGCCATGAACCAGCAGCCGGATATCTCGTTAGGCAATATCATCGGATCGAATATAAGCAATATCGGACTGATCTTAGGCTTATGTTTAATTATAAAACCTTTGACATTTCATAGGCAGCTGGCTTTGTTCGATGGCTTAGTGATGATTGCCTCAGCACTACTGTGCGCGCTATTTGTTGGAACAATTGGAATCGGGCGATTGGCAGGATCCCTGTTCTTCGTGATGCTTTTGGGTTATACCTTGTACACGATAAAATATGAGAAAAACCGAGGCTCCAAAGAAGTGGAGCTGATGAAGCAGGAGGTGTCAGCCTCCACTTCTTTAACGAAAGATATGTTCTGTATTTTTTTAGGCTTTGCTGTTCTTTTGGGCGGATCCAAAGTCTTCTTGTATGGGGCTGTAGGTTTAGCCAGGCTCTTTTCCGTTAGCGAGGCGGCAATTGGACTTACTTTAGTGGCAGTAGGGACAAGTTTACCGGAACTTGCAACAAGTCTCTTAGCTGCCTGGAGGAACAAGTCTGATTTGGCTGTGGGTAATATTGTCGGATCGAATATTTACAATATTCTTGGCATCTTAGGGTTGGTAGGCCTGTTTTCGCCGATTGCAGAAAGTCAAATTCGATTGGCTGATTATGCCGCAATGATCTTATTTACATTAGCTTTTTACGGAATGATTTGGAATGGAAAAAAGGCGGGACGCTTTTCGGGTGCGATTTTATTAGGAGCTTATGCAATCTACGTCTACTCGACCTTTAGAGGTTAAGCCGCGTTTGAAGGACGCTTTAAAAGATTATCTTGAAAAAATTCAAGGCCAGGAGGTCGATGTTCGATCCTTGATCAACGCTTTTGGAGAAAAGGGCTATCCTGCGCTTTTAGTCGTTATCGGAGTGCCGTTCTGCTTTCCATTGCAAATTCCGGGATTTTCTACGCCATTTGGCCTTTTGTTGGCCTATATGGGCATACGCATTTCGTTGCGCAAAAAAATCCATTGTCCAGGGATCCTGAACAGGAAAATTAGTTACGCTGCCTGCAAAAAGATCATCGAATCGACCGTGTATCTTTTGGAAAAAGCGGAAAAATTTGTGAAACCTCGCTTTTCTTTTCTATCGACCAATCCCTGGCTCCATGTTCTTCACGGAATCTTGATTTTTTTCTTAGGGTTGACCTTGGCGTTGCCTTTGCCAATTCCGCTTACCAATATTTTGGTGGCAGCTCCTATCGTATTCCTCGGTCTTGGTCTTTTAGAAGATGATGGCTTGTTTGTTATCGTTGGCTACTTTTTTTCCTTTATAGCGATCGGGTTTTTCGGATCAATTTTATGGTATGGATTTGCCGCTTTACGGTAGAATGCCATCATGATTTCGCACCAAACTTTGAGCTTTCTGATGACCCTCGTTTTTGTGATTGGGTATTTCTTAATCACAATTGAGCATTACACAAAAGTCAATAAGGCAACATGCGCACTATTGATGGCAGTTCTCTGCTGGATCATTCAATTTGAAGGCTTGCAATATACAGCTGATGAGAACATTCGGCATCTGGGAACGCACGTTTCGGGTGTAAGTCAGGTTGTATTCTTCTTAATCGGTGCTTTGACCATCGTCGAAACCATCAATGTGCATCAGGGCTTCAAGATCGTTTCCGACGCTATCTCCGTCAGCTCGAAAAAGGCGCTGCTTTGGGCAACCGGCCTGATTGCTTTTTTCCTATCCTCCGTGCTGGACAATTTGACAACGACCATCGTCATGGTGACCATTCTTCAAAAATTACTGGACGATAAGCAGGATAGAATGCTCATTGGAGGCGGCATCGTCATCGCTGCCAACGCGGGAGGTGCCTGGACGTCTATTGGAGACGTGACCACTACCATGCTCTGGATCGGAGGGCAGATCTCCTCCTTTAAGGTCATGAAGGAGCTGTTTTTACCAAGTTTAGCCTGTTTTGCAGCATCCTTTTTTATTCTATCGCTGTTTTTAAAAGGCGCATTTGTAAAAAAAAATGTAGTAGATGAGCAACCCAGTGAACCAGGTGGAACAGTGATCTTTTGTATGGGGCTGGCTGTGCTCATTTTTGTTCCGATCTTTAAGGCGTTGACCGGACTGCCCCCATTTATGGGCGTGCTGTTTGGTTTAGGGATACTATGGCTAATCACTGATTTTCTCCATAGCCATGACGACAAGCGAAGCCACTTGAGGATTCCCTCAGTTCTCACGAAAATCGACCTCTCCAGCGTAATCTTTTTCTTGGGCATTCTTTTGTGTGTGGATGCGCTGGAAACAGCGGGAATTTTAGAAGAGCTCGACCATTTCTTGGGTAGAACCATTGGCAATCTGTCTATTATTGCAGTCACACTAGGCGTAGCCTCTGCCGTGATCGACAACGTTCCATTAGTAGCCGCAGCAATTTCCATGTACGACTTCACGGAAATTCCCAAAGACGCCTCCTTTTGGCATCTGATCGCCTACACGGCAGGAACAGGCGGAAGCTTGCTCATCATTGGTTCGGCTGCAGGCGTCGTCTATATGGGATTAGAGAAAGTTGATTTCTTTTGGTACCTGAAGCGAATCAGCTTAAGCGCCCTTGTAGGATACGTTGCAGGGCTCATCGTCTATTTTCTTACCTCTTCCTGACAGCCAAAACAAAGCTCAGATTCCAAGCAACAAACAGAAGAAGAGTCCACGGATTCATCCGTTCGTTCCAGGAAGAGGCAGGGTCGAGCGATCTTTTTTCGATCCATCGGACTTGGAATCTTTGTTCGGCTAAAGCCAACTGCTCCTCGAAATTCTCATTGGGCGATCCCCAGTTAGCTACCAAGTATTTCTCCCAGGCAGCCTTCAGAGGTTCTCCAGGAGCTGTATTCGCCAATTGTTCTTCAGTTGGAAACAATAGAGTGTCTGGCGGAATGGTGCCGAATAGGAAGTTCTGTGCTGCAAAAAGCAATGCTAATAAAGGAAGAAGCGGAAGGAGCTGGGATGCGCGACGATTCTTTAATAGAAGAAGAATAGAGAGGACGATGGCCAGTGGAGTCCAGATCAATAAAGGCAGTGGAACTCTCGCGATCTGTTTGATCCCTTCGATGAATTTAAGCCAAAAGGGCGAGGCGAAATGCTCGTTGATCGACTGCCTTCTAGAGAGAAGCAAAGCTTGATCCTCTTCGGGGAGCTGAGTAAAGCCCTGAATCTTATATATGCTGGACTTGTTGCGTTCTTTTGCCTTATTGGAGTCTAGTTTAACGAGTAAATCATGCTTTCCTATGGCCGATTCTACCAAAAGAAGCTCCGACTGGTAGAAAAAGTGCGATCCGAAGAAGGGAAAGCCCAAAAAATAGAGCAAAATAGAAAAGCTTAAGCAAAGTTGTAAAATGATGAGAAGCCTTTTTAGCATATGCCTCGATAGGTTGATTTGAGAAAATTGTAAACTTTTTTCTTTTTTGCGAAAAGTCGCTTGCGGAAAATTCATGAGGTTTAGTATTGTTATGTGCACTGCAACGCTAGCTGGTGTAAAACACGAAGCAAGCGATGCGAGAAATCCCGACTTAAGAGCGGGAATAAGCTTTTTGACAAGATGTAGAAAGACGAAATGTAGTAGAAGTGTGAAGCTTGTGCGACAGTTTGTTAGT
>JBKEAL010000258.1:0-12104 GCA_047972195.1 Parachlamydiaceae bacterium | reverse complement strand
GAGAATGGACCTCTTAACACAACAAACTATACATCTTTGCCCTCGTCTTGAAAGGCTTTGATCACATAGTGGTAGTAGACTGAAGAATCATATTCACTATGCCAAGACACGAGGATGTACGCCCCATTTTTTTTCAGATTGTGGTCATTAGCCTTTAATAGGTAATCATTAAAAACCTTTTGATGCCTTGCATCCACTTGATTAGAATCGAAAAGAAAATAGGTGTCTGCAGAACCTGCGTTTTTAAGGATTCCAAGTGCGCTTTCTTCATCTTTTAAACCGTTGATATCAACCATCTTAGTAGATGGATTTCCGGAAACGGGATTCAATCCCGGCGTCCTGTTCAAAGGATAGTAATTAGGATTGTTATAGGATGATCCTTGTCTTACGTACATATTGGGTCTCTCATTGTTATGATTTTTAAAATTTTATATGTATTATAATGCGATTTATTGTTGATTGTCAAGAATTTCAACATCAATTAAAGCATGTTCCATTCTTTTGATTAATTGAGGTAAAAGGGGCGAAATGGTATGAAAATTGGGATCAACCCACTGCACAACAGTGGTTTTTTCATACATACATTTAATCTTGGAGAAGGATGCGGTCATCTACGGGAAGATCGGGTGCGCCGAAGGAAATTTCGGCGGGGACTCTAAAGCGGTTTAAGATCCGCTTGAAGATTTTTGGTTTTTTATGTTTTTCCCCTTTTTCGATCACAACGGGGATCATGGGGTAATCGGTTCCTTTGAGGATTTCTCTAAAGGAATAGGAGTGCTTGAGCTTTTCGATCTCTTCCTGAACGGTTTCGTTGTTCACGAAGATACAGACAGAGATGCCTTTATCAAGTGTTTTTCGGATGGCGCTTAGACAGAGCGCGTTATTTTCGAGAGGTTCCGGTGCAGGAATCATCACGACGCGCAAGAGAAGGTAGAGTCTTTTTAGCCATTTGGTGTGGTCTTTTTCATCTTCGATGAAGAAGCGGATGCGTCTTCTTTGAGAGCCTAAGAGGATCAATGTTTCATTCCACGCCTGATGGTGGCATACATAAAGTGCTGGACCGTCAGGAATTGATTCGATGCCTTTGAGTGTGGTGCGGAAATGCAGCTTGGAGAGAATCATGGCAATAAAGCGCGTTAGATAATCGAAGTATTGGAACGTAATCACGGATGTGACGCCTAAAGTAAGCGATCCGATGATGGTGAAGCCTTTATCTGCATGGAAGCCGAACACTTCAGTGATCAGGAATACCATGACGGAAGCGCATAAAACTCCGAAGAAGCTTAAAAAGTTGGTGGCAGCGATGATCTGTCCGCGATTTCGGTGCGGGCTGTTCACTTGGATGAAAGAGTCGAGCGGAATCTGGTACATCCCTCCGAAAAGGCCGAGCAGCATAAGTAAAGGAACGACGGCATAGATGTGGTCGGAGAAAAGGTCGATCAGGTAGCAGCAGATCGCGACGCAGGTTCCTGCGATCGGAACGAGCCCCAGTTCGACGATTTTACCGGACAAACGGCCAGCTGTCAGCGCTCCTGTGCCGATGCCGATCGCGGTAAGCAAGAAGAGATAGCCACCCTGAATATCGGTTAAATGGAGCGATTCCATAGCGAAGGGGATGATGTTCAGCTGAACGAATGCGCCCAGGAAAAGGAAGAAGGAGGAGCCCAAAACAGCCATTAGCAAGCTCGGGTCGTGGCTAGCTAACGTCAGCGAGTGGAAAATTTCCCTTAAGAAGAACAGCCGGAACTTTTTTCTTGAGCCTGAAGGGGGCGTGTACTCAATACAGAAGCTTGCCATCAAGCCGACAAAAGAAATAGAGGCGCAGGCGCCCGCTGCCAGCAGGAAGTTTTTATTCGTGCTGTCCAGAACAAAGGAGGCTAAAAAGGTGCCTAAAATAATCGCCAAAAAGGTGAATGAGGTCATCAAGCCGTTGGCTTTTGAGATATTGTCCGTTCCCACGAGTTCAGGCAAAATGCCATACTTGGAAGGGCCGAAAATGGCGCTCGTCGTAGCTAATAGAAAGAGCAGAATGTAGCAGCCAGCCACGCTTTCGTAGTAGAAACAGAGAATTCCTACCATCATGACGATGAATTCGAGGGTCTTTGCCAGGATGATTACATTTCGTTTGCTGAAGCGGTCAGCTAAAGTTCCCGACGTCGCGGAAAAGAGAAGGAAAGGAAGAACGAAGGTAGCTCCTGTAAATGCCATAATGCGGTGGGTGTTCTCTATGCCTTGAATGGAAATCAGGAAGTAAACGAGCAAAAATTTGTAAATATTATCAATCAGAGCTACGAGAAATTGCGTGAAATTCAGGTAGGTGAAAGAGGACAATCGTCTCACAAAAAAAGAAGACACATTTTTGGTTAATATGGATTTCATTTATTATCAGTCACTTGTGCCGTTATTGTACCTCATATTTAAATTATCGCGACACTCTTTATTTAGAACAAGCTATAATTGCGAAGATGTCGATTCAAAACCTCCATTTCAGCAACCGGATTGAAGTTCTCTTCGAGGAGATGGCCCCCTTTTTGTTCGATAAGCCGTTAGGGAAAAAAATCGTCGTTGTTCCTAGTCTTGCCATGAAACAATGGATTGTTGAGGCGCTCGTTTACCATCCCGACTATGGAATTTCCTTCGGATTTCAACCCCTTCTTTTGCAGCAGTCGGTCGCTGTTTTGCGCGAGATCACAAGTGATCGCGCTCCTTATTTAAATGCCAAAGCGATCGGTTGGCAGCTTCACATTGAACTAGTAAAGATCCTCCAATCGAAGAAAAAGGACCCACTTTTCGATCCTGTGTACCGTTATTGCGCCAAAAATCCAGGCCGTAATGCAGCCGAACTTGCCTTAAAATTGGCCGATCTTTTTGTCCAATATGGCGAAAATGCTCCGGAAGAGATGCAAAAATGGGCAGCACTGCCTTCTGGGGATTGGCAGCAAGAGTTGTGGAAGCGGTTATTTCCTGCGGCAGAGCTACAACCACTTCAACAACCAAAGATTCCGACAGAAGTGCATCTCTTCGGGTTTAGTTATTTGTCGGAACTGAAGCAAAGCTATTTTGAGCGCTTAGCCTCGGTTCTTCCTGTCCATTATTGGGCGCTTTCTCCCTGCCGCCTCTTTTGGGAAGACTTAAAAACGAGCAAGGAACGCGCGCGCCAAATTAAAGCGTTTAAAGGAAAGGAAGAGCAAGTTGAAGAGTTGGAAGCGTGGCTCGATTCCGGAAATGTGTTGCTTTCCCAAGATGGGAGGTTGGGGCGCCACTGGATGAAAAAGCTCGAAGAGATGGGCGTTTCAGCCGAAGAAAAGTACGTCGTTCCGAAGGATGCCTTGCAGTACGCCTCCTACGAAGAGCATATATTGGATGGTGTGTATGTCGACGATAGCCATTGGTCGCTTCTTTCTGCTGTACAATCTGATCTTGTCTTGTTAAGAGATCCAAAAGAGGAAAAAATCGATTTCCGGGCAGATGAATCGATTAAAATCCAGTCAGCGCCTTCTCCATTAAGAGAAGTGGAAGCGCTTTACGATCAGCTCGTGCAAACGTTAGACCGCCATAAAGAATTGACTCCAAGAGATGTTGTCGTGCTGGTTGCGGATTTTACACTCTATGAGCCGCTCATCCGCTTGGTATTTGATCGCAAGGAAAGTCATCTTAAAGCACATATCATTGAAGGTTCGCGGTCAAAAACGGAATTGATTCAAGGACTACTGTCGTTGATTGGATTGAGTGAAAGCCGATTTGAAAGAGAGCAGGTGCTGCAATTTTTTAAAGAACCGCTTTTTCTTTCGAAACAAGGGTTGACTTATGAAGATTGGGCGGAATTTTCTGATTGGATAGCTAATGAAAAGGTCGTTTGGGGCATTGATAGGAGCCATAGAGAAGCTCTTTTTCCTTCCAAAGCTCATGAAAACAGGGGTTCATGGGCCTCTGCGCAGGAGTCACTCATTCGTCAGCTAGCTGTTGGAGGAGAAGTCTCTTATAGTCAGGCAGAAAACTTTGGAAAATGGCTAGCTCTATTCAAAGACATTGTCACGGACTTGACGCCGATGATCGAAAACCGCTCCCTGCCATTAACAGAATGGGTGGATGCCTTAAAACAGCTTGTAGAGAAGTATTTAGATAGCGATGGAAGAAAGGAAGAGAGCGCCTATTTGCTGAACATTTTCCATTCTTTAAGTCAGCAGGCAAAGGATGAGCCGCATGTGCAGATGGAGTTTGCCGCATTAAGAGTGCATCTTTTAAAAGAGATCGAAGAGGGCGGTTTTACATACGAAGAGCGCAAGCTGCAGGCGGTCAGATTCTGCTCGCTTCTTCCTATGCGCGCCCATCCATCTAAAGTGGTGGCTCTTTTGGGGATGTCTGAGGGTGTGATGCCTAAAAGCAGCACTTTTTCATCGCTCGACCTCTTTTCACACTTTGCCCCTAAAGCGTTTCGTCCGGCTTCCGCAGATTTTGACAGATATTTGTTCCTGGAAACGCTTTTAGCTGCAAGAAAACAGCTTCTTGTCTTTTACACGCGTTCTGAAGAGAAAAGAGCCCCATCGCTGCTTGTCGAGGAGTTGTTGAGGTATCTCGATGCTGGGTATGCCATTGATGGAAAAACTCCTTCAGAATGTCTTGTGCAACATCATCCGGAATTTAATTTTGATCCGCTTTATTTTAAAGAAGGAAGTGCTCTGAGAAGCGCTTCGGTCGAGAATTTTAAGGCGGCGCAGTCGTATATGCAACCTCAAAAATCAGCTCAGGAATCATTTTCTTTTAACGGCCCTGAGCCTTTATCGGATGATTCTGTTCCGACAGAAGTGTCCCTTAAAGACCTGCGATCGCTTCTTTCGCATCCTTTGCGTAGCTACGTTATAGAGGGGTTATGCGTTAAGACAGTTAAGTATGAGGTTTCTGAATCCCCCTTAAACGACTTCGAAGAAGATGACTATCTGACACAAGATCTTTTAAAGAATGCTCTGAAGAGAGGCTTTGATGAAGCTCTTACTCAAGCTGACGAAAAGGGAGGTTTGCCCTTAGCTCCCTTTAAGGATGCTTTTATCGAGCGCCTTAAAGACAAATACCGCTTGATGAAACTGCAAACGCAAGCGGCAGGCTTAAGCGATTTTTTTGAGGTGGAATTTTGCCACGGACAGAAAACGATAGAAAAAGTTTCCGATCTATTGTTAAAAATGCCTCCGGCCAAAGTGCACTATAAAGGCCAGGAAGTGCTCATCACTGGTGTTTTGCCTCTAGTGACTAAAAAAGGAATTGTATCCCCGTTTGATCCAAAACCGGAGGATAGAATTAGAGAAATGGCGGAGCGCTGGATGCTTCATGAAATTCCTGAAGAATATGTCGCGCGAGTTGTCCATCTTCCGGCAAAAAATGAAGAAAAACGCGCAGAATTGCCCAATTGGGAATTGCTTCTTGACCACCATTTAAGGGCTAAACGGCAAGCTATCCCCTTGCATCCAAAACTTGCCTTAGCCATTCTTAAAAAGGACGCAAAAGCTTTGCAAAAAGAGCTTAAAGCTTCTGTAGAAACATCCTACATGGGCACAGAGGATTTGCACAGCAAATGGGCCTTTCGCAAGCAAGCACTTCCAGATGCAGAATCACTCATTAAAGATTGGCATGAAATAAGCCAAAAACTATTTAAAGAGGAAGAATCGTGAGTCATCATCCTCATCGCTCAGCCGTCCTAGAGGCTTCAGCTGGCACAGGAAAAACCTACACGATTGAACATCTCTTTGCTAACGCCTTGATTGAACCGTCGCCTCTGGTTGAGCGCCCTCTTTTAATCAAAGAAATCCTTGTGGTTACGTTTACAAAGGCGGCGGCTGCAGAGTTAAAGGAAAGGATTCGCGCCAATCTCCTTAGACAACTAGAAGATCCTGAAAAGAAACGAGGGATACAAAACGCTCTTGCGGATTTTGACTCCGCCTCAATTTTTACTATTCACGGATTTTGCTTTAGAGCCCTTCAGGAACAAGCATTTGAAAGCTCAATACCCTTTTCGCTAAAAGGGGAATTTCAGGATGAAGCGCTATTTGATCTGGTGGAAAAGGTACTTAGAACAGAGGTCAACGAAGAGCTTGTCACAGCCAAACAGATGCAAACTCTTTTAGCCTCGTATAAGAATAAGCCTTTAGACCTCATTCGCGATTTGGTCAAACTGTTAAAAGAGGGAACGCCGTGTGCAGAAGTAAAAAACAACCGCGAATGTTGGAAAGCGTTTTGCGCAACTCTGGAAAGGTTAGAGGGACTTTCGTTTTCTGAGTTCTTTAAACGTTACAATAAGACTAAAGAATGGAATAATGACCTTCTAAAGAGATTAGAAGCGATTGTTTCTGAAAAAACGTTGAGCTTCGCTGACTTGATGAACATGGCTCCGGATGTGTTGTCGCAGCTCGAGTACTTTCTGCCATCGAATATAGCAAAACGAGGCCCGGGAGTTCATCCTATGGCTGAAAAGCTGATTGAGCAATGGCTTCCTCTATTTAGAGAATTGGCAGATTCATCCTTTCTTCTTTCGCGTGTGCTCTCACGCTGCCAGGCAAGACTTAAAGAACAGATGCAAAAAGAGGGGCCTTTGAGTTTTCAAGGCCTTGTTGAGACAATGCGTCAAGCTGTAGTGGAACAACCTCTTTTTAGAAAGCGCTTGCAGGATCGCTACAGGCTCATTTTGATAGACGAATTCCAGGATACCGATCCTCTGCAATGGGAGATTTTTAGCACGCTCTTTTTAAACGATCAGCACCATCTCGTACTTGTTGGCGATCCTAAACAATCGATTTACGGGTTTAGAGGAGCTGATATTTATACTTATCTTCAAGCTTCGCAAAAGATTTCAGAGGCAGGAAGAGAAGAACTTTCGACAAACTACCGCTCCTCTCCAAGACTCGTCCATGCAATGAATGCGATTTTTGGTTTTTCCAAAAAATGGATCCCTCTGCCTTTAACTAAAGATCATCTTTCCTATAAGCCTGTTCAGGCAGGTGTAACAAAGGCTCCCTTAATTCCTGTAACGGAACCCGTTGCTTCTTTTCTTTTGGCAGAAGCCGAAGAGGACCTTTATCCTTATTACGCGGAAGAGGTCATCAGGCTCCATCAAGAAAGAAATATTCCTTTGAATGAAATTGCCTTCATTATGCGCAACCATTCGGAGGCAAAAGATCTTTTCGATTACCTCAAATCGGCCGGGATTCCTGCTGAATTGCAAAAATCGGTTCTCTTGCATGAGTCGGCAGCTTTTGACGAAATCGCGGATCTCTTGCAAGCTTTTGCAAGACCAAGAGATCAGTCTCTTATCAAGAAGGCTTTATGCGGGAGAATCATGGGGTATACGCCTCATGCAATTGCGAAACTACAAGACAGTTCAGAATATCTGGATTTACTGGCCAAATTTATTGCTATCAGAGATGAGTGCCGCATTCGCGGAGGAGCCGCACTTCTTTTTGAAGCCGTTGAAGAGGCAAAACCGCGGCTGCTTTTGGAAGATGAGGGAGATAACTTTTTAGCTCAAGCCTACGCGATTGTCGAACAGCTTTTGGCAGTAGAAACTTTTTCCTTGGAAGAGCTGTACAAAGAGATGCAAAGCTGGAAAAACGGCTCCTCTGATGGCAAATCCGCACTTCGTGGAAATGGCGTGCCTATTATTACTATGCATTATAGCAAGGGTTTAGAGTACTTGTGTGTGTTTGCACACGGTGTGTCTAGCAGATCTCCACTTGATCAAGGGCTTGTACGGTTAAGAAGCCAAACCGGTCAAGTGCTGGTTCCCCTTTTTGAAGAAGATCCTCTTTATGCTCAGCACATCGACGAAACAGATGCCGAGAAATCGAGGCAGCTTTATGTCGCTTTGACAAGGGCGAAAGAAAAACTGTACATCCCGCATATTCAGCAGAAGAAAAAGCCAGGTCTTGGAAAGGCGTCTTCTTTAGAGTTGTTTTTGGCGCGTGCAGTGAGTGACAATCACGATCAAAAAGCTCTTTATGAGACCATGAGCGAAGGGGTATACGACCGTTTTTTTAAGGAAATGGCCACTGATTCTACCATTGAAGTGAGAAAAATAGAAAAAAGAGCAATCGGCAGTTTTCACTTTAGGGATAAAGATGTCACTTTAGTTGAGCCATCAGCAATAGAATTTCACCATCCGGCGCTTTATCAACTTTCTTTTAGCTCTTTAGCTAAGCCTACAGCAACACCATTTCATAGAGAAGCATCTGCTGCAAAGGAAATTCCCTTAGGTCAGGAAACAGGTATTCTCTTGCATGAGCTGCTTGAAAAGTTGCCCTGGGATCTTGTGAGAAAAATGAAGCAGCCAGAAGATCTTAAGGGTTTTTTAGACCAAAAACTGAAAGGCACCTCCTATGCAGAATGGAGTTCTTCGATTGCGCAGATGTTATTTCAGACCTTGTCTGAAAAGCTTCCCGGTGTAAACATTGCCTTAAAAGAGCTTGAAGAAAGCCATCTATTTAGAGAGATGGAGTTCCATTATCTTTCCAATCACAATGTGTATAAAGGCGTGATCGATCTGGTATTTATGCATGATGGCAACTACTATATCGTCGACTGGAAAAGCAATTGGCTTCCAAACTACGGCATGGACGAGCTTAAAGAAGAGATGAAGCGGCACGATTACTATCTGCAGGAAGAGATTTATCGAAAGGCCGTCATAAAGTACGCCGATTGTTTTGATGACGCCTCATCTTATGGTGGAGCCTATTATCTCTTTTTAAGAGGAAATGGAGTGGTATGGATTCAACCATAGCGTGGATAGACAAAAAGTTTTCAGACCAATATGGAACGACTGCCTCTGAAAAGATGCTTTTGGCTTATCTTTTAGCTGCAACGAGGAATGGGTATTTGCATGTTCAGATCGACTCGGGCGTTCTCAACCCCTCTTTTGAGGAGTTATTCGGCTCTCTTGAGGGCGCAGAGGAGATTAAAGCAGTAGATCAGCTCTCCCCTTCTCTTCCCGTCGTTCGTGAAGGCAATTGCTTTTACCTAAAGCGGATAGCGCTCTCCAGGGAGAATGTGTGGGCAGAAATTAAGCGCCTTTCTCAATCAACGAAAGGCCTATCGAAAACAGCTCCTGTTCTTTCAGAAAGGCTCACAGAAGAACAAAAGCAAGCTGTATTGCTCTCGCTTCAATTTCCCTTTTTTATTCTGACGGGCGGTCCCGGCACCGGAAAAACCTTTACTGCAGCGCAAATATTGAACGCTTATCTCTCTAGTTGTTCTATTTCTTCTCCAAAAATTGCCTTAGCCGCTCCGACAGGTAAAGCCGCTTTACATTTGGAAAAAACGTTGAGTGAAACCTTAAAGCGTTCCTTTGAAAGCGTGACACTCCACCGTCTGGCGCGGGCGAGAGAAAACGTGCTGCCTTACGATTTTTATCTCGTCGATGAAGCTTCCATGATCGATCTTGAGCTGATGGAAAAATGGTTGAAAAAAGTAAAGTCGGGTGCGCGCGTCGTATTGCTTGGCGACCCCTTTCAACTACCTCCAGTGGAGTGCGGCTCTCTCTTTGCAGAATTGTGTGCTATTTACCCTGGAAAAACTTCATTGACTAAGTGCCTACGCGCAGAAAGTGTGGAGCTTGTCTCCTGCGCAGCTTCCCTTCTTAAAGAAGGCAGATTCGTACCATCTGAAGTCGTTTCATTATACAGCAAAGAAGAAGCGTTGCACCCCTTTCTGGAAGGCCATCTGGCTGCATTCCCCGTTGACGCCTCTTTGTCAATTCAAACGTTGATCGACCAGTTTAACTCCTTCCGCATTCTAAGCCCTTTAAGAAAAGGCCCCATTGGCATCGACGCCATCAACCAGTTCATTTTGAAAAAACTCTACGCTTCAAAAAAGAGCGAGCTATTTCCCCTCCCCATCATGATCTCAGCCAATGCGCCGGACCTAAAGCTCTTTAATGGCGAGACAGGCCTCATGCTCACCACGCATGCACCAACAGAACCCCTAACCCCCGAAGACCGCGTCTATTTCCCCGACGGAAGATCGATCCCAGCACTCCTTCTCCCCAGCTTTGAATTTGCCTACGCCATCACCGTCCACAAAAGCCAAGGCAGCGAGTTCGACCACGTCGCCCTCCTCCTAGGCGACGACCCCCTCTCCCGCAAAAAGGAGCTCCTCTACACCGCCGCAACGCGCGCCAAGAAGAAGCTCTCCGTCTGGGGCATATAAGAGTATTTTAAGATTGTAAACCACAGAGAACGGCAGGGAGGGC
Organism: Parachlamydiaceae bacterium; assembly: GCA_047972195.1. GTDB lineage: Bacteria > Chlamydiota > Chlamydiia > Chlamydiales > Parachlamydiaceae > CAZSDA01. The sequence continues at coordinate 1,876 of JBKEAL010000258.1, read as the reverse complement.
GCAGAGGGAGGTTTTAAGGCCTCCTTCTACTCGATACGGCGCAAGTTCCAGTTTCTGACATTTGAGAAGAAAAATCCAGTAACCATTGGTTAAACGAGTTCATATACTTTGAAAAGTCCCCATCAAAAGAGGGGGGTAAAATTTTAAGCTTTTTAAGTTTTGGGTGCATTGAAATCAATAAGTTTTGGATTTCAATCGCTTGAGTGCTTTCTGAGAAGTTTTTAATTTTTTGTAAGCACATTCGTATTGGAATGATGACCTCAATGAAATGACGCCATGATGGAAGATATTTTGGTAAAGGACCTAATATTTTTAGGAGTTCTCCTTTTTTTAGTAGACGGTATCTTTGTTGATTCCTTAAAAGCGATTGATCAACTAATCCACCTAGCCATAGCTCTTCTAAGATTTCAGCCAGATTTCGTTTAGAGTACCCAATTTCAACAGTATCTGAAATGGAAAAATCTACATCGCCATGTGTTAAAAAAAATACAATAAGATCAGCTCTAGCACCTGTTCCAAATACTGATCTGGCCCTGATGTTTAATAGTGCAGGGAATTCTAAGGGACGTAAATAAGACTTATGGCTTAGGTGAATCTTTATCGGCGTGAACTCTTGAAAAATGGGCCAATGAGCACGAGAGATAGAGTTGAGAGTAGAAGAGTATTTGGAAAATGCTTCTAAAATTGGAGTATCATATTCTTTTAGAAGAGTCTTTAAACGACTAACGGATATGAAGTGATGGTATTTAGAACACCAGTCCAAGGATTCATCTCGCAGCCGGGGATCTATTTCAACTAAAGTGGTCGTGAGTAAAACAAGCTCTTCTAATGAAATTAAACAATCTTGATGTTTTCTTTTGTGTCCTTGAACACCTAGTTCTGTCCATAGACTCCAAATAAGATCTAAAAGGGATTGATCCAATTTTTTAATGAGATCCATCGAAAGCCCCTAGCGCTTTATTTAGTTCAACAGCGAAAGTTTCTGATACATCATGAGTGGCACACCAACTTTTTGCCTGCTCAAGTTCTTTAGAAGAAGGTTTTAAAGTTTTTAAATCAGCAAAATGTTTACTTTGCGGTCCTTGATCAACGCTTGCGTAGAGTTTGAAGCAGATTTGATCGAATCGATCAGCCAAATGTACGGTTAAGCCTTTATAATGATAAGTATGTACACGTTTAAGAAATCCTTTTGGCAACCCTCCCTCTAGAAGGGAAGAAGGACCAATATTGAGCCAGTCTTTCCCTAGTTTTAAGACACTTCCGACATCTTTTGCCGCTTGTAAAAGGGGGGCGGGCAAAGGATCAGCCGAAGTTAGTTGTCCATTTTTTAAAAGAGCTACAACATCGAAGTCTTTGGTTGTCCGTTCAATCAACCTCAAAAGAAGTAAGCTTCCTCCTCCTATAGCAACTACTTCATAATAATGGCCACGGTCGGCAAGTAATTGTCCAAGTATGACCAAAGCGCCTTCTAAGCTTTTAGAATCTATCTCCATTTTTCTCCTTAATCGATAAGATAACATGCACGAATCGAGTGGTTAAACTTCATGATAATGTGTTGAGATTTTCAATTCAACAGGAAATGTTTTGGTTTGGCTTAACTTAATGTAGTGAGTAAAATTACTCAAAGGACTGAGTAAAATAATGACATCTGCTTAATAGCTATCGAGGCGCGCAAAGAAGAAACTCTCCGTCTGGGGCGTATAAGAGTATTTTAAGATTGTAAACCACAGAGAGCGACAGGGAGATCACAGAGGGTTTTTTAGGGTTAAGACAGCAGACGATGCAGCTCTCCAGTGAGGTAGAAGGGGATGGAGTAAATTTTGTAGCTATGGGGTTTTCTGTTAATGGATGTCGTTTCAACATCCAGAAGGCTTGG
>JBKEAL010000246.1:0-5781 GCA_047972195.1 Parachlamydiaceae bacterium | reverse complement strand
GGAAGGTGGAGTCAGGGTCGTTGTGACCGGTAGTGCAAGGTTGGATATTTATAATTTTGGCGGCGATAGTTTAATGGGTCGTTATTTTCGCTATCGACTTCATCCTTTTTCGGTTGCGGAAGTCATGGGGGAAAGTCGAGGTGCAAAGGAAATCAATCCGCCTGAGCAAATCGAGGAAGAGGCATACGAAAAATTGCTTCGATTTGGTGGCTTCCCGGAACCTTATCTTAAGGCAGAAGAAACTTTTGATCAAAAATTGAAATCCTTGAGATTTCAGCAACTGTTTTATGAAGACATTCGCGAACTGACGCGCATTCACGAGATCAAGCAGATGGAGCTGTTGGCTGAATACTTACGTGCCCAAGCAGGTTCTTTGACAAGTCTCGCAAGCCTTGCAAATAAACTTAGGGTCTCTTCGGAAACAGTTAAACGCTGGTTAAGTGTGCTGAATCAACTGTATTTTAGTTTCGAAGTTAAGCCTTGGTCAAAAAATGTTGCCCGTTCTTTATTAAAGGAACCTAAAATCTATCTTTGGGATTGGTCTCAAGTAAAAGATCCGGGTGCTCGTTTGGAGAATTTTATGGCGTCGCATCTCCTCAAGGCATGCCATTTTTGGGAGGATTGCGGATTAGGTTCCTATGGGCTTCACTTTCTTAGAGATAAAGAAAAGAGGGAGGTGGACTTTCTCGTCACAAAAAACGGAGAACCATGGTTTATGGTTGAAGTGAAAAAATCTGACGAATCATTAAGTCCATCTTTAGAGCATTTTAAAAAGCAAATCGGAGCCCCATATGCATTTCAGGTCGTATTTGATTTGGATTATGAAGAGATCGATTGCTTTAGCTTTCAACGGCCAGTGGTGGTTCCAGCCAAAACATTTCTTTCGCAGTTGGTTTGAACGCATCCTAAGATGCGTTCATTGTAAAAATTATCTGCAGCGAGCGCAAACTTCACCATTGTTGAAGAAGTAAGCGATCTCGACTTTCGCAGTTTCCGGAGCGTCGGATCCGTGGACAGCGTTTTCGTCGATAGAAGAAGCGAAATCGGCGCGGATGGTTCCGGCAGAAGCTTTCTTAGGGTCGGTAGCTCCCATGATGTCGCGGTTTTTCTGGATCGCGTTGTCGCCTTCCAGAACCATGATCAATACAGGTCCGGAGATCATGAAGGAAACGAGGTCATTGAAGAAGCCGCGCTCTTTATGGACAGCATAGAAACCTTCTGCTTCATCCTTTGACAGTTGTTTCATTTTGACGGCAACAATCTTAAGTCCTTGTTTTTCAAAGCGGTCGATAATTGCACCGATGTGGTTTTTGCCTACGGCATCCGGTTTAATGATTGATAGGGTTTGTTCTTTGTGAGCCATTTAAGTCATTCCTCTGTTAGTTGAATGTCGTGTAGTGTAGCAAATCCGGGAAATTTTTAAAACTCGCTTGAGTTCTATTAGGATTTTGCTATCCTAGTTTACAGAAAATATAACCGTCCGGACTTTACATGAAATTTCCTTTGTCATGGCTTAAAGAATATATCCCTATTGAGCTGCCGCCTCATGAAATCGCTAAATTGCTGACTTTTGCCGGCATCGAGGTAGATTCCTTTGAAAAATCGAAAATGTCGTTTGACAAGGTTGTGGTTGGAGAAGTCATGGAAGCGGTTCCTCATCCCAATGCAGACAAGTTAAAGGTAGCCAAGGTATTCGATGGCGTGGAAACTTACCAAGTGGTCTGTGGCGCTCCCAACTGCCGTAAGGGAATCAAATCGCCGCTTGCTTTGATTGGTGCGACTTTGCAATTTCCTGACGGAGAAGTCTTAAAAGTGAAAAAAAGCAAGCTGCGAGGCGAAGAGTCTCAAGGGATGCTTTGTTCAGGAGATGAGTTGGGCCTTGCTTCAGATGTCGACGGCATTATGGAATTTGCTTCGCACATTCCGGTAGGCTACGACGTCTCTGAGCTCTATTCCGACACGATTTTTGAGGTGTCTTTGACGCCTAACCTCACCCATGCAGCCAGCCTTTGGGGGATAGCCAGAGAGCTTTCCGCACTCACAGGGCTGCCGCTCATGCCTCCCAAGTCATTCACTCCGGATTACGCTGCAGTGAAACCTTCCATCTCGATCTCTGTTAAAGATAAGGAAGATTGCCCGCGTTACGGTTTTTCTGAGCTCGAATTGCTCAATGAAGTCGATACACCGCTCTGGATGAAAAACCGTTTGGCAGCTTGCGGCCAGCGCTCGATCAACCTGGCAGCCGACGTGACGAACTACGTGTTGATGGAGCTTGGACATCCTCTACATGCCTTTGACCGCGCGAAGATCGACGGCAACGAAATTCTGGTCAGAAAAGCATCTGAAGGCGAATTGCTGGAAACGTTAGATGGAAAAGAACGCGTTCTGACAGCCGATATGCTTCTGATTGCGGATAGATCTAAACCTTTAGCGATTGCCGGTGTGATGGGTGGAGAAAGTTCTGAGGTCTCATCCAGCACAAAACAGATAGTATTGGAAGGCGCCTATTTTAGGCCCGGTTCTGTGAGAAAAACAAGCAAGGCTCTCGGCATCTCTACAGAGGCATCTAAGCGGTTTGAGAGGGGTGTCGATCCTAACGCCATCGATTTTGCGTTGAATCGCGCTTTGGAGCTGTTTCAGACGACGGCCGGGTTGAAAAGCTACTCAAAAGTAGAGATTGTGTCTGCAGCTGAGTTCCCTCCTAAAAAAATCCAATGCCGTCTTTCCCGCGTGAATGGGCTGCTTGGAACGCAAGTGAGTCTGAACGAAGTGGAAGAAATTTTTAAGCGGTTGGGCTTTAAATGCGAATGGGATGGCCAGGAAGCATTTCAAGTGACCGTTCCCACCTTCCGCGTGGATGTTACAGCAGAGGTCGACCTGATTGAAGAGGTCGCAAGACTGGTTGGTTACGAGAATATTCCTCGAAAGGAAGCGGAACTTCACAGTTCGCAGATCCCTCACACACCGCTTTTCGAGTTTGAAAGAGAGGTGCGTAAACGGCTGATTGGAGAAGGTCTGCAAGAGTTTTTGACTTGCGATCTGATCGGTCCAAGCCTGCTCGAAAAAGCGCCTGAGACCAAGCTTCCAAAAGAAGCGATGGTGCAGGTGGTGAACCCCACATCGATTGAGCAATCGATCATGCGCGCTTCGCTGCTGCAAGGTTTGCTTGAGGTGATGCGCTTTAACTACGACCACGACAACAAAAGCGTGCTCGGTTTTGAGATTGGCAAAGTGCACTTTAAAGAGGAATCGGGATACCGCGAACCGTTGGCTTTAGGGATAGTGATGATGGGCGATCGCACGCCGTATCACATGGATCCAAAGCCTGGAAAAGTGGATTTCTACGATCTGAAAGGCGTGATTGAGAATCTATTTACAGCATTGAACATTAAACGATTCACTTTCCGTTCTTCGCAGCAGTCTACTTTCCACTCCGGACGGCAAGCCTCGATTCAAGTCGATGGAGAAGATGTGGGCTCTTTGGGTGAAATCCATCCTGAGATATTGCGTAAACTGGGTATTGAAGAGCGGCTCTATTTCGCAGAGATTAATTTGAGCGAGCTGTTCAAAGCCAAGCGCGGCACATTGAAGATGAAGTCTCTACCCTCCTACCCCGCTTCTGAAAGAGATTGGACGGTAACAGTTGACGAACAGCTACCTGTTCAGCAGTTGATCGGATCTATTGAAAGGATCCCTTCCAAGCTGCTTGAATCAGTGAGCTTAGTCGATATCTTTAGAGGCGAGAAAGTGGGCTACAACAAAAAGAACGTCACGCTCCACTTTGTGTATCGAGATATGAAAAAGACGGTAGAGCAAGAAGAGGTGGATAGCGAGCATGCAAAAATTACGGCAGCTGCGCTCCACATGATGGGTTAGATTTATTTAAGAGGTTGATATGAAGAATTTACGACAATATGCCCTTCTGATGAATGCACTGATGTTGGCCGGATGCATGAACCGCCCGCAACACGATCCATATGAAGTGGTAGAGCAATCTTATGTGCATAAATATGGCGTTCCTGTTCCTTCCGAGGACTGGTCAGCAAAGGGTGAGACCGGCAAGGTCGTTTCCACTCTAAAAAGCGGCGTCGTTGTTTCGAGAGCGTACATTAATGGTGCCCTCCAGGGAGATACGACCTATTCGTTCCCTCATAATGACGCAATTGAAAAAATCGAAACATACGAACAGGGTCAGCTGACTAAAGAACGCTACTTTTACAAGTCCGGATCTCCATCGAAAGAGATTGAGCATCCATCAGGGTCTGTTCAAATCGTGAAGACCTTCTACGAGCATGGTGCGCCTCAGTCGACTGAAACCTACGAAAACGAGCTCCTGCAGAAAGGGGAATACTACACACAAACGCATATGATCGATTCTAAGATCGATAACTACAACGGCTACCGCACACGACGCGACCGCTTCGGGATCCTGGTTGGTGTTGATACAGTAACCAACGGGATCGTCAAAGAGACCAAAACTTACCACCAAGATGGTAGCTTAAAGCAGCTAATCCCCTATAAGGACGGCGTTGTGGATGGCGAGTTGAAGACGTTCTATCCAGGTGGTGAACCCGAGTCGATCCAAGTATGGACATACGGCGAGCAAACAGGCGACACAACTTTCTTTGAAAACGGGGAAAAAGTCGCTGTCCAAGAGCTTCTCCGCGGAGTGAAGAACGGCACCGAGCGCAAATACCGCAACGGAGAGATTCTAGTGGAAGAGATCTCCTGGAACGAAGATGTGCGCCATGGGCCTACAACAACTATCATCAACGGCGTTGCCAAAGTAGATTACTTCTACAAAGGCCAACCTGTGACCCGATCCGCTTACGAAAAGCTGACTCTGGGAACACAATCCGCCCCTGCAAAAGCTAGATAATTTCTCACAACCGGTCTCTTCGTTCGAAGGGGCCGGTTATTCTCTTACAATCTGGAAATTTGCTGGCATGGTAAATGCACCACCACCTGTTTGTTTGTTAGTAAATAATTAATTATATTATAATAGTATTAACGGGGTGATTAATTATGTCTTCTTCACCAATTAATTCTAATCGTTCTATGAATGAACAGGCGGTCGTTCAGGCGATGGTTCGCGTGAATACATTCATGGATCACAGCGTCAAAATGGTGGACGTATTAAAAGATCAATATTCCAGCTTGCGCATTTCTAACGTGAATGGCCTTTTTCACGACGCAACCGTGTTCATTGAAAATTCTAGGGAAGCTATAATCCGTAAGTTGGCCGATGGTAGAACTGTTACTAAGAAAGATATTAAAGAGTTAAATAGTTTGTTAAAATCTTCGGAAGAAGGGTTAATAAAGCATCTTCAAAGCGCTTTAATCCGATTGACTCAACAAAAAACCGGAATGTTGGAAGGAAAAAAAGCGCATTATGTTCGGTTGCTAGCTTTAGGTGGTATCAGGGCGAAGTTTGTCAAAATGCTGGGTCATTTGACTTCTGCAAATAGCACGGCTAACATTGCTCAAAGAGCCTTTGCTCAGGCTAAGAATGATCTTTCAAAGGCCAGTGCCACTTCGAAGTTTAGCTTTGGAACTTTGGATCAGATCGGCAGAGAAAAATATCAGGAGTTTTTAGGGGCGCTAACTGACACTGGTCCAAATGCCTTAGCTCGTCGCCATGGTGTACTTTACCATGAGTCTTTTCAAATCATTAAGTTAACGTTTTCTCCAACAAAGATTCGCAAGCAGCTAAAATCGTTAGAGGCGCAGATGTTAAGTTCGCATCAACGCACTACGATCACAAAAGAGTTGGATATAGCA